>NZ_SJUP01000018.1:0-34722 GCF_004337025.1 Exiguobacterium sp. SL-10
GGAGCGCTCGTTCGCCGACGGGAAGGAGCTCCACGGTCTCCGCTTCACGTTCTACCGGGGGAAAGAGGCGGTGGACCGCGCCAACCTGGTGGCAGCGACCGCACAAAATATGAAGAAACTGGCCAACCTGTTGGCCGAAAACGACCGTCTACATAGCATTTATTCAATTTTATGTCGGGCAGAGCGCCTCGAGCTCGTTGAACACAAAAAAAGACGAACCCATTCGCCAAAAGCGAATGGGTTCGTCAACAGCCTGAAGCCCTGTCTCATGATGAGACAGGGCTTGTTTTATTGAGCAATCGTTTGTTCTTCCATACATTTTAAGGCCGCCGTCCAACTGCCGAAGAGGGCGTTGATTGTCGACGTGCTCGGCACGTTGCGTCCCTCGGCCCATTTCCGGTAATGCAGGATGCTAAAGTGGGACAATTCATGTTTTGCGACACGGAGTGCCTCGATGACGTCCTCTTCGTCCCATTTTCGTTTCGGTGGGGCGATGTCGAGTACGAATAAGGCGTAACTCCAAGAACCGTACTTCCGGGCAATCGTCGCGACGGTCGGATAGCCACGCTCTTGGGCCCAGATGGCGTAGTGCTGGGACGTGAGGCGTTCGAGTTCTTCGGACGCTTCAATCAACGCTTGGATGATGCGCTCTTCATTGTTTTTCGCGGCGGTCGTCTGAAGTTTCGCTTCCCGGAGCGCGTTCGACCAAGAGCCGAAACGACTGCTGATTAACGTGAGCGACGGTGAACGCGTCACTTTCGACCACTCCCGATACGTTTGACTCGTGAAGAGCGGTAACTCCTCGGCGGCTTGGTTCAACGCGCGGAGGATATCTTCATCCGAGTAGTAATGGAACGACATTTGGATTTGCGCGGCGGCGAGCGCCTCGCGCCAAGACCCGAACTGATGGATGACGGTGGAAAGGGACGGAACATTTTTGTTTTGCGACCATACGCTATACCGTTTCGAATCGAGCTCGGCATGTTCTTGAGCAGCTAACTGCAACGCTTGTACGATTTGAGGGCGTGTCCATTTTTTCATCTTGGTGTCTCTCCTTTGGAGGGAGACGCAGCGAGCGTCTCGGAAGGTCTCTTGGTGTGAATGAACAGGATGTCTTGGTTGAAGAGTCAACGAGCTAGTCAAAAAGAATGGTCAAGATCGATTTCTACCTCCTCGTGCCGAATCTTTACAGGATGCAAAATAATGTCAACGATACCCAATTCGGGTTATGTATATTTCCATTTCCCGTTTGTCAGACAATTATTCATTAAGTGAATGAAATCATGATAATCATTTCGTGAACTCCTTTTTTGCATCTATGTCGTTAATGAGAAAAAGCTTGTCTTATCTTTAAATTTGTTGAGGAGAGTCGGGTAGTTTACTAGCATCGACGCATCTATTGCGCATTCCAACTTACACCATGAACGAACAACTTAGACTCTTGGAGGTGCGAACTATCATGGCAACGCTCGTTAACGTCTATCGGAAGAATCAGCGCAATTTGCTCTTTTTATGTCTCGACATCTTGATCGTCTCGTTTGTATTATACGTGACGTTTGAACTGATGTTCTCCACGATCACATCGTATACGGCACTTGGATCGAGCGAGATGTTGATGATGGTCGCCATTAAAATCATCAGCTTCAGCCTCGTCGGGACCGTCCTCAAGATTCATCGTATCGACTGGCGTTACGCGTCCATCCATGAGATGAAACAAGTTGCCATCGCTTTGTTGAGCAGTGATTTAATCTTGTATGCCTACAACCAATTTCATTTCGGGGCAGGCCTTGGCATGATGATTGCCGTACAAGGGTTGCTCGCATTCAACCTGATTTTGTTCACCCGCTTTTTAGCCCGAAACCATGTATTCGATGTGTTCAAACCGCATTCGAACCACCCCGGACGAAAAGCACTCATCATCGGGGCCGGAGATTCGGGACAGTTGGTTGTCCGTGAGTTGAAAGAGCATCGGACGACCGTCCTGCACGTCGTCGGTCTACTTGATGACAATCCGCACCTACAGTCGCTTTACGTGCATGGGGTGCCTGTCATCGGATCGACAGACGACTTAGAGCGCATCATTCAAGAACATGGTATCGAAGTGGTCATCTTGGCTATCCCAAGTTTGCCTTATGCACGGCGTCTCGCTTTGCTGAAACGAATTGAGAAGACGGGCGCGGAATCACATGCATTACCGATGATCTCGGAGCTCGCGACAGGGAAGGTCTCCATCAATGAGATTCGTGAAGTGAAAATTGAGGATTTGCTCGGTCGCGAACCGGTTCAGTTGGACATATCCGGCATATCTCGTCATGTAGAGGGTGCGACCGTGCTCGTCACAGGCGCCGGGGGCTCGATTGGTTCGGAGTTATGTCGCCAATTGATTAAATTCGCCCCGGCAGAAATGATTCTCCTCGGTCATGGGGAGAACAGTATTTATTTGATCGAACGAGAGTTGCGCGGGCTCGGCACGGAGACACGTCTGCATCCGGTCATCGGTGACGTGCAAGACGAGGCGCGGCTCGAAGACGTGTTCCGCACGTATAAACCGGACATCGTCTATCATGCCGCGGCCCATAAACATGTCCCGCTCATGGAAGATAACCCGCTCGAAGCCGTCAAAAACAATATTTATGGGACGAAGCATATGGTCGATGTCGCAGACCGGCATAACGTGAGCCGTTTCATCATGGTCTCGACGGATAAGGCGGTCAATCCGACGAACGTGATGGGCTCGACGAAACGCATCGCCGAGATGGTCGTCCAAGAGAAGGCTCGTTCGAGTGAGACAATCTTTGCGGTCGTCCGGTTCGGAAACGTCTTAGGCAGTCGCGGCTCGGTCGTGCCACTCTTTAAAGAACAGATTCTCCGGGGAGGACCGGTCACTGTCACCGATCCCGAGATGACCCGCTATTTCATGACCATCCCGGAAGCGAGTCGTCTTGTCATCCAAACGAGCGTCTTGTCACGAGGCGGCGAAGTATTCGTCCTTGATATGGGCGAGCCTGTCAAAATCATCGATTTGGCAAAAAAGATGATCGAGTTGAGCGGATTCACAACTGAACAGATCGGCATCGAGATCACTGGGATTCGACCGGGTGAGAAGTTGTATGAGGAGCTGCTCGCCGCGAGTGAGCTCTGTCCGGAAGCGAACGTCTTCCCAAAAATTTTTGTTGGACAAACCCGGCCTTTCAAGACCGTCGCTTCCGTCCTACATCTCATCGAGACGTTGCGGGATGACCGGGAAGCCTTGACTTACTTGTTGCTCTTTATCGCCAATAGTGACGATCTTGATCGAGACATCGATCGTCTCTTCACGCACGGTGTGAAACGGATGCGTCCCTATATCGCCGGGACACGTCTCGCTGATGGAAGTTGAAGGTCATCACGATTGAAGAGGGGGAGAACGATGAACGATCAAACGGTGCTTATCGTCGGAGTAGCTGGTTTTCAAGGGTTTCATATCGCACGTCGGCTGTTGCAAGAAGGGTTTGACGTCGTCGGGATTGACGATGAAGGGCGGCATAAGACGCGAATCGCCAAACAGCGCCTCTACGTACTCACCCACCCGCGCTTTCATTTGATTCGTTCGATGCTCGCGAACAAGACGATTATGCGCAGCGTCTTAAACAGATACGAACCGAGGCACATCATCTTATGTTCGACGCGTCGGCATAGCGGTAGTGAAGAGCCGCTTGAACGTTACGAGTTGATGAAACGCTATATCGCCATCCAAAAGACGCGGGTCCCTGTCGAATCGTTCATCACGTTCGACTTGCCGTTAAAACAAGAGGACGGAGAACGGCCGGGGATTCACTTGTTCACAGAAGACGTCTTCGGACCTTGGGACGACGTCTCGACGCTCGTATCAAAGGCAATTGTCGCCGTCGACCGAGGTGTCCGACTCTCCGGATACTTCGCGACGGACATCATCAACGTCTCCTATATCGACGACGTCGTCGAGTCGGTCGTTCGCTTGCTGCGCTTGATTGAAACCGGGATGTCCCCAGTCGGATATTTCCAAATTCCGGCCTCCGACTACGTGAACGTCCAAACGTTACTGTCTGACATCGGGCATCTCCTCAACAAGTCGGCGAAGACGTCACTGCCGATGCGAGAGTCGATCCTCCGGCAGTCGGACGTTCCGCCGCTCGATACGCTGATTGGATTCAGACCGAGCACATCATTGTTTGAAGGACTCGAGCAAGTCGTCGATTGGTATATCTCGTACAAAACCATGATGAAGGAGGGCATCAAATGAACATCCTACTATCGAAGCCCCATATGTCGGGCCGTGAGATGGCCTATATCGAAGAGGCGTTCGCGAGCAATTGGATTGCCCCGCTTGGCCCGAACGTCAATGCGTTCGAAGCGGAAGTGGCCGCTTATGCGGACCACCCGTACGCCTTAGCGACAAGTTCAGGAACCGCCGCCCTCCACTTGGCATTGCTCACGCTCGGCGTCCAGACAGGTGATACGGTCTTCTGTCAGTCGCTCACGTTCGTGGCATCGGTCAACCCGATCCGTTACGTCGGCGCGACCCCGGTCTTTATCGACTCGGAAATGACGACGTGGAATATGTCCCCGGATGCGCTCCGTAAAGCGTTCGTCCAAGCGGCGACAAAAGGGAGACTGCCGAAAGCGGTCATCGTCGTTCACTTGTACGGCGTCGTCGCAAAAATTGGGGAGATTCGCCACATCTGCCGTGAGTACGGCGTCCCGTTGATTGAGGACGCGGCCGAATCACTCGGCTCGACGTGGCACGGACAGATGACGGGTACGATTGGTGACATCGGATTCTATTCGTTCAACGGTAATAAAATCATCACGACGTCTGGTGGAGGCATGCTTCTGACACCGAACGACGAGATGAGACAACTGGCGCTCAAGTTGGCCACGCAAGCCCGAGAAGACATGCCACATTATGAGCACGAACAGGTCGGTTATAACTATCGGTTGAGCAACGTCTCGGCCGGGATTGGTCGGGGGCAGCTTGAAGTGATTGAACAGCGCGTTCAAGCACGACGTCGTGTTTTCGCCCGCTATGAGCGTATGTTTCGTCAGCTCGGGACGACGTATCAACAGGAAGTGCCGCACTCGCGGGCCAATCGCTGGCTGACCGCCATGCAGTTGGATCAGACCGACTTACACCGCGACACGTTGATCGAGCGCCTCGCTAGCGCCAGCATCGAATCCCGTCCTGTCTGGAAGCCAATGCACTTACAACCGGTGTATCGCGATGCCGAGTACGTGACAGTCGACGGAAAAGATGTAAGTCGCCACTTGTTCGAGAACGGCATCTGCCTTCCGTCGGGATCGGATTTGACACTCGGCGAACAACAGCAAGTCATCCAGACCGTGCTCGATACGCGCTCAATCGTCACGGAACAAAGCGTCTGAGGAGGACGAACGATGAACCGGGAAGCAGAGATCATTCAAGCGCTTCGAGCCGCTGCATCTCTGACTCCGACCCTCACGGTCAAACAATATCAGCTCTGGAGCCGAGACCGAGACGTCCCGACATTTCTCGACGTTCTCAATTTTTACGGGTCATGGACCGGTGCCTTGAAGGCAGCCGGCCTCTTAGAAGCCCGAAAACACTATACACAACAAGAACTCGTGGCAGCGCTTCGGCTCGCACTTGAACAGGAAGGGAAGTTGACGAGCACTCATTATCAACAATGGGTTCAAGATCATACCGGCCCTTCCCTAGGTGATATTATTTCCCATTTCGGGTCTTGGAGTCTGGCCGTGAAAACGGTAGAGCGTCTAGAGGAGCTCCATTTTACCGTCCAGCCAGAACGTGAAAAAGCAGAAATCGTCCAATCGTTGCTAGAAGCAAGCCGTATCATCGTACCGTTCAACGCGATCACCTATCAAAAATGGGCGAAACAACATAGACGACCAAGTGTCGCCAAAGTATCCCGGCGGTACGGCTCCTGGAAACGGGCGCTCGCTGAACTAGACATTCGTGAGTCATGTGATGGGAAGTGAGGAGCAATTGGGTAAAACAAACTTTGAAAAACGGGTCTTTTTCAGGGAAGGGAGGAGAACGACGTGATCCGACCAATCGTACTACTCATGGGAGAGCACCGGACATCTGCCTACGTCTATCATGCAATCCGCAATTTAGGAGTGACCCATGTCATTCAGGAAGATGGACCGAGCGAGCATCGCCCGGCATCCATCCGGCATTGGCTGACGCACGTATATGTCCGGCTGGTGTCGCCCGTCATGCGCCTCTCGAGCCGAGCACGGATTCAAGAACTTAAACGTCGCTATCCATTGAACGACGAACCGATCCCGTTCCATCACACCTTACGCGTCACGTCATTGAACGACATGAAGACGATGATGTGGCTCGACCGCCTCGACCCGCAACTGATCGTCATTCACGAGGCGGGTCCGATTGATCCGAGCGTCCTCGCCCGGTTCGACTGTCCGGTGTTGACGGTGAAACCGACGATGGCAGAAGGGCAACTTGAAGCGTACTGGGCGTTCCGGGCCAAGCCCGACGTCTGTGAAGTCAGAATCGAGCAATGGACCGAACGGGGCTGGTCCGTGGTTGACCGGTCTTTGCTCTATATCGGCGGGACCGACAACTTTGCGACGTACCCTTACTTGCAGCTTACGACGGGGCTCCCGCTCTTGAGGCATCAAATCGAGTTGTTACTAAAGGAAGAAGTCTATGACCGTCGGACGGCAAAATAACGGCCAAAGCGTGATGCTTTGGCCGTTTAGCTGTGGGTGATGCAATAGTGTTGGATGGCGTCATTATAATAGACGGCCAGCCCTGGCGCGTACTTGTCATAGAACGCGGTGAAACGTTCGTCCATGACGTACATCTGACCGAGTCCGCTGAACATGTCGAGCGAGCAATCATAAAACTGGTCATTGATGAACAGGTGGTTCGCCCGGACGACCGCTTGGACACGCGGATCTTCAACCGGGATACCGGTCGTGAACAAGTCGACGAGCGGTTTGACGAGATCGACTTGTTGTTGACTGAGCGTTTCCCAGTCTTCTTTCGATCGCTTGTCGGCGCGCTCACGTGACGTCTTGTACGCCTCGCTCTCGCCCCAACGTTCTTCTGTCTCCGCCTCGTGCTTCGCTTCATGGGCTTTCAATTCGTCAAACGACAGTCCGTTGAACAACGACTTGTCTTCCATTGGAATTCCTCCTCTCAGTGAGGTGAGTGTCGATTCCGCCGTCTCGGCGAGCGTCGCAAAATAGGCGGCTTTCGTGCGTAACGCGGTCACTTGCTCTTCAAGGGCGCGCGCCCGATCGAACGGTTCGGCCTCGAGTAAGCTTTGAATCGTCTCGAGCGGAAAGTCGAGCGAACGGTACAGCAGAATCGTCTGCAATCGCTTGGCGTCATGTGATGAGTAACGGCGATACCCGTTAGCGTCACGGTCGGCAATAAGCAGACCGACCGCATCATAGTGCCGTAGCGTCCGTGTGGTCGTTCCGGCGAGTGTGGCGAGCTGTTGAATCGTATACATCTCCTCACCTCCTTGGATTCAGCGTACACGTTGACGTCGCGTCAAGGTCAAGCCTATTTTTCAAACAAAGAGAACCCACCTCGTTCGCCGACATAACGGAAGCCGAAACGGGGATAATAGGCATTCAAAAATGGATTCGTGGCGACGCAGTCGAGGCGAACCCGGTCCGGCGTCGCTGCAAGTGCATGACGCATCAACTGTTCGCCGACTTGCTGGCCTTTCATCCGGTCATCGACGACGAGGCGATGCAAATAGACGGCCGCGTCAGGATCATCCCACAAGTTCTCGTCCCAAGACGTCGGCGGAATCAAACTGACCGCCCCAGCGATGTCTCCGTTCGCTTCGTATACATAAACGGTCCCGTTCGTGACGTCATGGGTCACAAAATCGGTCCGGCTCGGTTCTAAATATTTTTGCCATTGCGTTTTTCCAGCGGCCCGAAACGATTGCGCTTTCGTCAAAATCAATTGATCAATCGCCAAAAGATCGGCCTGTGTGGCCAAACGGATCATGTAAGTCGCCTCACTTTCATTTCATTTCAAATTCGTGTAGGGTACACGATGAGTAAGCTGTTGAAAACATCTTTGTGTCGTGGAATGATTTTTGGTAAGATTAACTTACTGCAATCGTGCAAACGATTGCGCTAACGAGATGAAGAGACAACAGCACTGATATTAGTATATAGGATGCGCAGTGAGTTTAGGGACAAGGGAGTATCATTGACACATGCAACTTTTACAACGTGACCAACACACAAAAGGTAACTTGCAAACACAAACGAAGACACTGAAACGAAACTGGTGGAAAGAAGCCGTTGCTTATCAAATCTATCCGCGCAGTTTTTACGATGCGAACGGGGACGGGATCGGTGACATTCAAGGGATCATCGACAAACTCGATTACTTGAAAGATCTCGGCGTCGACGTCATTTGGATTTGCCCGATGTACAAGTCACCGAACGATGACAACGGGTATGACATTAGTGACTATCAAGACATCATGGATGAGTTCGGGACGATGGAAGACTTCGACCGTCTCTTACAAGAGGTCCACGCGCGCGGCATGAAGCTGCTGCTCGACCTCGTCGTCAACCATACGTCAGATGAGCATCCATGGTTCATCGAATCGAAGAGCTCGAAAGACAATCCGAAGCGCGACTGGTATATTTGGCGCGACGGCAAGCCCGACGGCTCGAAACCGAACAACTGGGAGTCCATCTTCGGTGGGTCGGCCTGGGAATTCGATGAGACGACCGAGCAATACTTCTTGCACGTTTTCTCGAAGAAACAGCCGGACCTGAACTGGGAGAACGCGGAGATGCGCCAAACGGTGTACAACATGATCAACTGGTGGCTCGATAAAGGCATCGACGGGTTCCGTGTCGACGCCATCAGTCACATCCGGAAGCACCCGTCGTTCGGCGACTTGCCGAACCCGGAAGGCCTCGATTTCGTCCCGTCGTTCGAGATGCACATGAACGTCGACGGGATTCACGGTTACTTGGAAGAACTTCGCGACGAGACGTTCAATAAACACGACATCATGACGGTCGGTGAAGCGAACGGTGTCTCGCCTGACGACGCCCACCTTTGGGTCGGTGAGAAGGAAGGCAAGATGAACATGGTGTTCCAATTCGAACACATGGGCCTCTGGCGTGAAGACGCTGAATCGAAGCTCGACGTCGTTCACTTGAAGAACGTCCTCACGAAATGGCAAAAAGGCCTCGAGGCAGACGGCTGGAACGCCCTTTACGTCGAGAACCACGACCAGACACGGACCGTGTCATCGTGGGGTGATGACGAGCGCTATTGGAAAGAAAGCGCCAAATCGATCGCAATGATGTATTTCCTCATGCAAGGGACGCCATTCATCTACCAAGGTCAAGAGATCGGCATGACGAACGTGAAGTTCGACTCGATCGACCAGTATGACGATATCGCGACGCGCAACCGTTATTACATCGGTCTCGAACATGGTAAGAGCCATGAGGAGATGATGGACATCACGTGGAACTCGTCACGTGACAACACGCGGACGCCGATGCAATGGAACGCGGGACCGAATGCAGGATTCACGTTCGCAGAGAAGTCTTGGTTCGGCATCAACCCGAACTATACGGACATCAACGTCGATGCTCAGCTCGAAGATGAGGACTCGATTCTCAACTTCTATAAAGAGATGATTCGTCTTCGCAAGCAAGACGAGACATTCGTCTACGGCACATACGACATCGTCTTGCCGGAACATCCGGAAATCTATGCGTACACGCGTACGCTTGGTGACTCGCAATACCTCGTCATGACGAACTTGACGGGGAAAGAAGCCATCTTTGCGACAGAGCTCACGCTTCGTTCGAAAGACGTCGTCTTGCAAAACATGCCGCTCGAGCCGCATGATGAGACGACACTCGTCCACTTGAAGCCGTTCGAGGGACGCGTCTATAAATTGAGTTAATCCGAAGGCCGCCTCTGTGCGGTCTTTTTTGAGCACAGGGAAATGACGAAAGAGCACGAATCTATTTAATGATGAGGAGGGATCGGATTGAGATTATTACTGACATCGGCCGGTATCAAAAATGAACGAATCAAACAATCGTTGCTCGAGTTACTAGGGAGACCGATTGAGGAGTGTAACGCCCTTTGTATTCCGACCGCGATTTACGCGCTACCAGGTGGGACGAATCATGCATGGAACTTTTTCAACGGTGATTTCTCGACGCCGATGTGTGAGTTAGGGTGGAAGTCGGTCGGGGTCCTCGAATTGAGTGCCCTCCCCAGTCTTGATGAAAGGGTGTGGAGACCGGCGTTCGACGAAGCGGATGTGTTGTTGGTCAACGGAGGCGACCCACTGTTCTTGCATTATTGGATGAAGCAGTCTGGTGTCGCGCAGCTGTTGCCGGATTGGAAGGGCGTCTATGTCGGTTTGAGTGCCGGTAGCATGGTTATGACCCCACGCATCGGGGAGGCGTTTGTCGGTTGGCAGGCCCCAGGCGTCCAAAGCGATGAGACGCTAGGCTACGTCGATTTCTCGATTTTCCCTCACCTCGATCATGAGATGTTGCCAGAGAACACGTCCGAGCATGCGATCGAATGGGCAGAGATGCTGGCTGGGCCGAGCTACGCCATTGATGACGAGACGGCGATTCGAGTCGTCGACGGACGCATCGACGTGATTTCAGAAGGGCATTGGTTGAAGTTTTAACAAAACGAACGGCCGCGGATTATCACGTCCACGGTCTTTTGCTTGAAGCGGACTTCTTGCACGCACATAATATAAAATTGATCAGCCGCGACGTGTGAAGCGCGTGAGAACCGGGAAAGAAAAAGTTACCGATTCCGGACTATTCGCGAGATATGGTACGATGGGACAGCGGAAAGGGGAATCACCATGGCAATTGAACCGAAACGCGTACGTGTGCGCCAAAAGACGACGATCCGTGAGATCGCGGAACCGATCGAGCTACTAGCCGATGGGCTCTATTATGAATTGAAGACCGGCTTCATCTTGACGTTCGATCAAGAACGAGAAGACGGTGTCGTCCCGACGACCATCAAATATACAACGGGCCGGCTTGCGCTCATCTGTAAAGGGCCGATCGAGATGAATCATTCCTTTATCGAAGGACGCTTGACGCAGAGCCTATATAAAAACCCATACATGTCCATGACGATGGCGACAACGACGGAGCGGCTCGATGTCGCCGACGGTAGTTGCCGATTCATCTACGAGTTATCGATGAACGACGACTTAGCGGGCAACTATGAAGTCGACGTCACGTGGACGTTTGAAGGAGGAGACGAAACATGAACTTTGCAGAACGTGTGAAAAAGATTGAAGAGATGTTGAACGAAGATTGGTTCGAGATGCTCGAGACGAACGAGGACGAGTATGAAGAGTGGCGCGGACGCCTCGAGGACCACGCAGAGCAGGTCGTCGGGCACTACGACAACGAGACCGGCGTCGATATGGACTCGGTCGATAAATTACTCCAATTGAACGATGAGTTTCCGCTTCTTTATGGAGAGGATACGGTTCGGCTCTATATCGCCTTGATCGAGGCGCGGCCAGAAGACAAATCGGTGTATGAACGCTACATCGACTACTTGGCGGCTATCGGTGACGCGACGCATGAGGAGTTTTTACGGTTTCATACACTCGTGGAAGCGGGCCGGTTAGAAGAAGCGCGCGGGATCGCATCTCAGATGCCAAAACGATTAGGACTCGAAGACTAAGGCCGCATTGCGGTCTTTTTCATACATAGAAACAGGGGGGGAGTCAGATGTTGCGACTCGTGAAGACATCAATGGATCAGGAAGCAAAAGTAATCGATTTTTTAAAGGAATGGTGGGAACGGGGCGAGACGATCGTCCCGAACGCGGTCGACCGTGACGCGTCTGACTTTTCGTCGTACGTCAAACAGATCCGTGATAAAGAGGTACGGGTCAACAACGTCAGTTGGGTGCCGAGCACGACGTATTGGCTAACGGACGGGGAGGAGTTGCTCGGGGCGGCGAATATCCGTCACGAATTGAATGACAACCTCATCAACTTTGGAGGACATATCGGGTACGGCATCAAGCCGAGCGCTCGCGGGCGGGGTCTCGCCACGAAACAGCTTGAACTCGCGCTCGAGAAGGCGAAAGAACTCGGCATCGAGCGGGCCTTGATCACGTGCGATCGGACGAACGTGGCGTCACGCCAAGTCATTTTGAACAACGGCGGGGTGCCGGACACACCGTTCATGGAGGGAAGCGGCAAGGTCGTCGAACGGTTTTGGATTGAACTGAAAGGGTGACACGAGATGGCGAATTGGATCGTGTTCTATTTAGCGCTCATCAATTTTTTTGGGATTTATCTGTTTCCACGAGACCGGGTGCCATCTCAAAAATGGTTCTCATTTTCAAGTGGGATCGCCATCACGTATTTTTTCATGTATCTGTTGCCGTCGCTCAACAAGCGGCAAGATACGCTTCGAGTGGATTGGCTCGACCTGGCTCTGCCATCCGAAATTTATGTCATCAGCCTACTCGGCTTCACCGTCTTTTACGGAACGATGCGTGTCGTCCGGACCCCATACTTTCAGGATGAAACGGTGGACCAAAACGTCTCGTACTGGCTCCAGGTGACACTTCTGACGGCGTATATGTCTTTCTCGGCATATGTCGTCACCGCCTCTTCGGTCACATTCGTCGCCCGCAGCTTTTATGCGACGGCGCTCGGTGTCCATTTCCTCGCCGTCGGCCACGACCTCTATCGTCACTACGGTGAACGTTACATCCGGCAAGGACGTTATTTTTTGAGTGGCGGGATTCTCGTCGGCGGCTTCTTCTCTCGTTTTGTCGAGTTGCCGACCCATATCGAGGCAATTTTATTCGCCTTCGTTGCCGGGGCGATGATTCTGAACATCGTCAAGTTCGAGCTCCCGGCCGACCGTAATCTTCACTTTCGGACGTTCGTGCTCGCCGTCGTCGGGTATGGCGGCATCCTCTTATTCTTAAAGCACGTACTCAATTTTTGACCGCTTCAATAAAATGAATGACTGTTCATTCATTGTTTGGTATACTGAACTCAAGATTGAATCCGTTTTCATAAGGGGGAGTTTTGGGGATGTCTACATTTTTAATCGTCAACTGGATTCTATTCTTGCTCGTCCTCGGCTATGGACTATATTTGTTCGCCTCGCTGGTGTACCAGCGCTATACGTTCATCAAGCTCGGGAAACAGGCAGAGTGGAGCCAAACGAACAAAGAACGGCTTGAACAGGTTATGATCAACGTGTTCGGCCAAAAAAAATTGTTGAAAGATAAGAAGAGCGGCATCATTCACGTCATGATGTTCTATGGGTTCATCCTCGTCCAGTTCGGGGCCATCGACTTCATCTGGAAAGGGCTTGCTGTCGGGACGCGTTTCCCGCACATCCCGCTCGGTCCGCTCTATCCGATTTTCACGTTCATGCAAGAAATCGTCATGCTCATGATTCTCGTTGCGGTCGTTTGGGGATTCTACCGCCGTTATGTCGAGAAGCTCGTGCGCTTGAAACGAAACTTCTTGGCCGGTCTCGCCCTCATCTTCATCGGTGGGCTGATGGTATCGGTCTTGTTCGGAAACGGGTTTTACCTCGTCTATAAAGAAGAGCTCCCGATGTGGGGCGAGCCGGTCGCGACACTCATCGGTTCGGCGTTCGCCTGGGTACCTGGCGGTGTCGCCTTCGCCTTGTTCGTCGTCTTCTGGTGGCTCCACCTCTTGTTCTTGCTCAGCTTTATGATTTATATCCCGCAAGGCAAGCATGCTCACTTGATTGCCGGGACGCTCAACGTTTGGCTCGGACGGACGCACCAAGTCGGTCGTCTTGCACCGGTCGACTTCTCAGCGATGGAAGAGGCCGAGGAGTCGGATGAAGAAATCGTCTTCGGCGTCAATAAAATCGAGGACTTCAACCAAAAACAACTCGTCGATCTGTATGCCTGTGTCGAGTGCGGACGCTGTACGAACGTCTGCCCGGCGACAGGGACCGGGAAGATGTTGTCGCCGATGGACCTCATCGTCAAACTACGCGACCATATGAACATGAAAGGGGCCGCCATCACGCGCAAATCGCCGTGGGCTCCAGCACTCATGTTCCAAAACACGCAAGGGGCCGAGATCGCGGCTGCGGCGATGAATGGAAACATGCTCGTCGCCGACGAGTTGATTGGCAACGTCATCACCGAAGAAGAGATTTGGGCATGTACGACGTGTCGCAACTGTGAGGATCAATGTCCGGTCATGAACGAGCACGTCGACAAGATCATCGACCTTCGTCGTTACCTTGTCATGATGGAAGGGAAGATGGATCCTGAGGCGCAGCGTACGGTCGCGAACATCGAACGTCAAGGCAATCCGTGGGGGATGAACCGGAAAGAGCGCGAGAACTGGCGCAAAGACCGGGAAGAACTCGTCATTCCGACAGCGAAAGAGAAGAAGAAGGCCGGCGAAGAGTTCGAATTCCTCTTCTGGGTCGGGGCGATGGGCTCATACGATAGCCGCAGCCAAAAAGTCGCCCAAAGCTTTGCGAGCGTCTTGAACAAGGCTGGTGTCTCGTTCGCCATCCTCGGGAACGAAGAGAAGAACTCAGGGGACACACCACGCCGCATCGGGAATGAGCTGTTGTTCCAAGAGCTCGCCGAGGCAAACATCAAACTGTTCGAAAAGTACGGGGTCACAAAGATTGTCACAGTCGACCCGCACGCGTACAACACGTTCAAAAACGAGTATCCGGACTTCGGATTAAGTGGTGTGAAAGTATATCACCATACCGAGCTCCTCGCTGAGCTCCTCGATACAGGCCGGGTCAAGCCGGACTTCTCTGTGAACGAGCGCGTCGTCTATCACGACTCGTGTTACCTTGGACGCTATAACGGCATTTACGATGCCCCGCGCTTTGTGCTCGAACGCATCCCGGGTGTCGAACTCGTCGAGGCGGACCGCAACCGTGAGAACGGCATGTGTTGCGGCGCCGGCGGCGGTCTCATGTGGCAAGAAGAGAAAGTCGGGACGCGCGTCAACGTAGCCCGGACCGAGCAGTTGCTTGAGACGAAGCCAACGGTCATCGGCTCGGCCTGTCCGTATTGCTTGACGATGCTCTCCGACGGGACGAAAGCGAAAGAAGTCGATGAAACGGTCGGCACGTTCGATGTCGTCGAACTACTCGATCGCTCCCTCGCTCCGCTCGAAATACCAGAACCACTCATGCAATAAAAACAAGGCACGGTCCGCGGACCGTGCCTTGTTTGTTAGGACTGCATCTCAGCAGTCGCCAACAAAGAAGACGTCAAATGCGATAAGCCTTGCGTCGTCTCGTTGATGGCTGAGATCGTCTCGACCATTTGGCCGAGGTCTTGCTTATTGCGTTCAAATGATAGGACGTAATTGCCCATCTCGTCTTTGACGGTCGAAAAACCGACTTTGACGGCGCCGAGTTGGCGCATCGCTTCGTCGTTCGTCCGATGCATCTGGCCCATCTGGTCGAGCAGGGCGGCGATGTTTGCCTCATTTTCATGAATGAGGACGTTAATTTGACTGCTCAGTTGTTTCGCGTTTTCGGCGAGCGTCCGCACTTCGGTCGCGACGACGGCGAAACCTTTGCCGTGTTCACCGGCCCGAGCCGCTTCAATCGATGCGTTCAAGGCGAGCAAGTTCGTCTGATTGGCAATCTGTTCGATGCTCCGCGTCATACTGACGATGTCTTGTGAACCGTCTTTCAGGGCAGTGATGCGTTCGAGTGAGGCATCGATATACGTCGTCGATTGCTTGAACTCGGTTTCCATCTGCTCGATTTGTTCACTGTTCGTATGCGTCAAGTTCATCAAGTGTCGGCTCAACGTCTCCGTCTGCTCTGTTTCGGATAAGACTTGATGGGCTCGTTTGCTCGTCTCGGACATGGCGTGGCCGGTCTGTTCCATCGTCGTCGCAACTTCGGTGCTGACGCGGTTCACGTCGTTCAATAATGTCATCCGGGCTACATTCCCTGATTCAATTTCATCGAGTCTGGCATCGACATATTGCTCTGTAACGATTTGCGCGTCCAAGTTCATCGCGTGGGATAAGGCGAGGAGTGATTCGGTCATCGTGGCAGGATCGTGTTGATAATGTTCGACGATCTTAGGGATGAGTAACGTGTTGAAGGCGGAATACGTCGCGAGGAACCAGACGACCGGTACTGAGAAGTGGTGATGCGTCTGACCCATCCGCTTGCGCATGGCGAGAAACTTGTCATCGATGTTCCCGGTCAACAAGCTCCGGAAGTAGTCAGCGAATACTTTTTTAAGTCGCTCGCGTGTCGACGAGGCGTTGGCGATTTTGACCATGTCGGGTTGAAGCATCAAATGATCGAGTACGTTTTCGAGTACGTCATCTAACACCGACTCGACGAGCGGGGCCATCGTTTGAAGTCGTTTGACTTGAGAGGACGTATAGCCCATATAATGCGCCCGTCCGTTCAAATTCGGATCGGTCGGTTGGGCGATCGTCGTCATATCGGGGAAGCCGATCGATGCGACGTAGGCGGTAGATTTTGATTTACGGAACAATGCCATGTTTTATTCTCCTTTTTTCTCATATAGCTAAAATGCCATTCTCCTCTATATCGGCAAAGATGTGAAAAAAATGAGAAATTGATGTGCGAAGAAGCAGGTTGTGCTCGTGCTAGAAGCGGGAAGAAAAAAGAGAAGGCGGTTCGGACATTTTTGAGAAATGGGGTGTTCCGTTTGAAGAACACGGTCGTGTTATTGACGATTGTCAGTGCCCTCAGCAGTCAAATCTTGCCTCAAATTTTGTTTTTGTCCATCATGGCGGTCGAAGACGGCGTCGGGCGATTAATTCCGTTCATGATTTTTTATGTCGCGAGCATGTCGGGGCTATTGCTTTGGGTGTATGTCATCGGTCGGCTTGGGTCGAAGCAAACATTTTTACTCGCGCTATCGGTCTTGGTCGTTGGTCTCATCTGCTTCTTGTTGCCGTTCGCTTGGGGCATCGAAGTGAGCGCATTTTTAGTCGGTGTCGGCTCGATTGGTGTCGGTTCGATTATGACGACGATTCTATCACAGCTAGGCGAATTGTCGGCACCCAAAGAACCGTCAGACGAGAAAGGGAGTTCGTTACCTCTTGTGCTCGCCCTCTTGGCCTGGGTCGTCGCCTTCTCCTATACACTGATCCAGTCGTATAACGGGGCCGTCGTCCTCTTTCTCGTCAGTCTCGTCCTGCCGTATCTGTTCGTGAAAAAGCTTCCGCTCGAGAAAACGGCGACGTGGACGTGGGAGACGGGGAAGTTCGTGCGTGCTTTCATCGCCGTCACCGTGTTCACGTTGGTCAGCCGTCTCCTCAGTCTGTTGGAAGGGGCGAGCGGGTACGTGGAAATCTTTTTATTGATGATCGCTCTGCTCGGATACGTCGGATGGGTGCTGTTCCAAGAGCGGACGCAGACTTATGTCAGCGCGACCCGGACGCGACAAGTCCAGTTGCTCTCTTTCGTTGTCGGCTTGTTCGGCGGATGGACGTTGATTGGTGCTGTGTTCGTCAGTCTGGCCTTGTACTCGTTTCAAGTGATCTTGTTCTATGTGTTTATCCCCTTCCTAGCAGGTGTCATCGGTTGGATTTTGTTGAGCCGTGTGTTCGATGTAGCGCGCCATCCGTATTACGTCCTGCTCGTCACATCGCTGTTATTTTTCTTGAGTTTTTTTGAGCCGCTTCTGTTCATCCCTGTCTTGTTTGTGAGCGGGTACGTCCAGACGATGTATGCGAGTGCGGGTCACGTCTATTTGTACGCATCCTACGGGGACAATAAAGAGTTCGCTTCGCTGCTCTTGCAACTATGGAAACGATTCGGGATGGTCGTCGCCTACTCGGCGCTTATGGTTGGACTATTAGGATATGGTCTCTACGTCGGCCAGTCGGTCAATGCCGAGCTCTCCTTTAAAATCCCGCGCGACTGGATGGTCGGTGTGCTCGGTCTGACCTGGTTGTTCAACGTTGGATTGATCACCCTCTACTGGTTTCGCATCCAAAAAACCGTTCAAACATCAAAATAATTTCCTCTAGCTTTTTCATATCGGTTTTGTTTATAATGAGGAGTGATGTTTAACTAGTGACGGAAAAGGAGTGTCCTTTAATGAATAAATCGTTGATCGATTTCGTTTACGAAATTCTTCAAAAGACTGGGGAGCAACCAGTTTCATTTGATGAGATCCGTGAGCTGATCAGACAAAACTATACGTTCGCGAGTGAAGAGGAAGAGCTCGAGAAAATCGCGCAACTCTACACGGACATGAACATCGACGGACTATTCGTCAACTTGGGAGCTAACCGTTGGGCGCTTCGTGTTTGGTATCCGTTCGATAAGTCAGACGAAGATCTCGTCATCGAGGCACGCCAACGCGGTGAGCTCGATGAGTTCGAAGAAGAGATTGACGAGACGGATGAGGGAATCGTCGACATTGAAGACGACCTTGACGTCTTTGCAAAAGGTGAAGATTTTGACGCATCTGAATTCGATGCCGAGGACGCAACCGAAAAAGTGGAAGGCCTTGACGAGTTCGAGGACGAAGACTTGGACGACGACCTCGACTTAGAAGATGAGGATGATTTATAAGAGACCGCAAAAAGCCGGGCATTTGTCCCGGCTAGGCGTGTCTCTTTTTCTTTTTTGACAGTTTCAAAAAAAGAAAAAATAATGACTTGACGACTGCATCGTCTCTGACGTAAATTAGTCATGGGCTAGTTTAGCACGTAACGATGCAGCAAAAGTGTCCTCCATTTCAGTGGGGGCACTTTTGCTTTTTTTGTTTTTTCGTTTCCCGTTGTGGCATTCAAGAGAGGAGAATGATGATGACAAAGTATATTTTCGTAACAGGTGGGGTAGTATCTTCACTCGGTAAAGGGATCACAGCCGCTTCGCTCGCACGTCTACTCAAAAACCGAGGTTTGAACGTGACGATTCAGAAATTTGACCCGTATATCAATATCGACCCAGGGACGATGAGCCCGTACCAGCACGGGGAGGTGTTCGTCACGGATGACGGCGCCGAGACAGACCTTGACCTCGGTCACTACGAGCGTTTCATCGATATCAACTTGTCGCAAAACGCCAACGTGACATCAGGTCGCATCTATTCGACCGTATTGAAGAAAGAACGCCGTGGCGACTATAACGGAGGAACGGTCCAAGTTATCCCGCACATCACGAACGAGATTAAAGATCGCGTCTTCCGCGCCGGTCGCGAGACGAACGCAGACGTCGTCATCACAGAGATTGGTGGAACAGTCGGGGACATCGAGTCGCTTCCGTTCATTGAGGCCATTCGTCAAGTGAAGAACGACATCGGCAAAGAGAACGTCATGTACGTTCACTGTACGCTCGTCCCTTACCTTCGCGCTGCCGGTGAGATGAAGACGAAACCGACACAGCATAGCGTCAAAGAGCTCCGCAGTTACGGGATTCAACCGGATATCATCGTCCTCCGCACTGAACACGACATCCCGGAAGATATGCGTGAGAAGATCGCCTTGTTCTGTGACACGCGCAAAGAAGCGGTCATCGAGGCACAAGATGCGTCGACGCTTTACGAAGTGCCGCTCAATCTCCAAAAACAAGGAATGGACCAACTCGTCAACGACTACTTCGGCTTCAACACACCAGCCGCTGACATGACGGCTTGGAAAGAGCTCGTCCACACGGTCACGCACCTCGAGAAGAAAGTGAAGATCGCGCTCGTCGGGAAATATGTCGAACTTCGCGACGCGTACATCTCAGTCGCCGAATCACTCAAACACGCCGGTTACGCCTTCAATGCCGACATCGACATCGACTGGGTCAACGCCGAAGAAGTGACGGCAGAAAACGTCGAGACGCTGCTCGGAGATGCTGATGGGATTCTCGTCCCAGGTGGATTTGGAGAACGCGGCATCGAAGGGAAAATCGAAGCGACGCGTTATGCACGTGAGAATAACGTCCCATTCTTCGGGATTTGCCTCGGCATGCAGCTCGCCACGGTCGAATTCGCCCGCAACGTTTTGAAGCTCGACGGTGCCCACTCGGCGGAAATCGATCCGACGACGAACTATCCGATTATCGATTTGCTTCCAGAACAAAAAGACATCGAAGACCTTGGCGGAACGCTTCGTCTCGGCCTGTATCCATGTAAGCTCGAGCCTGGCACGAAAGCGCACGCCGCTTACAATCAAGAGCTCGTTTATGAGCGCCATCGTCATCGTTATGAGTTCAACAACGAGTATCGTGAAGCGTTCGAGGCAGAAGGGTTCAAGTTCTCAGGAACGAGCCCAGACGGCCGTCTCGTCGAAATCATCGAGATTCCAGAGCACAAGTGGTTTGTCGCGTCACAGTTCCATCCAGAACTCATTTCGCGCCCAGAGCGTCCGCAACGCTTGTTCCACGATTTCATCCAAGCTTCACTCGGCGAATGAGCCAAAGGTCACAGTCTCAGACTGTGACCTTTTTTCTCGGGCAAAAGGCTGATACATTCCGAAGCGCGAGATGGATACATCGATCTAGGAATCCGGGTACACTAAGAGTAGAACAGGGAGAGGGCGATGCGACATGCAGAAACGAAGGATGATGTATATCGGATATGGGGCGGCGCTCGTCACGCTTAGTCTGTTGCCGTTCGTCGTCTTGCCGACGCTATACCTTCCTTATCAACTCGGGTGGACCGGAGTGGTATTGCTCGCGCTCTCGATTGGCTTATTACGGTCGATTCGAGAGGGGTCGAATACGTACTTGAAACAGATGCTCAAAGTCACGTTCACGTTGTTCTTGTTATTCGTCTTCGTGTATTACGTCTCGTTCGGTCTCGTTTTATACGATTCATATGGGCTCGAGCGACTGCTCGAACAGTATGAGGACCAGGCGATGTGGCTGTTTGCCGCGTTCAGTTTCCTGCAACCGATCGCGCTCCCTGTCCCAGAGGCGATCAGCGTTCCGATTGGAAGTGTCGCCCTCGGACCGCTGCGAGCGGCCTTGATCGGAAGTGTTGCGACGACGCTAGGCATTCTCGTCATGTACGGACTTGCCCGATTCGGACGGGAACGGATCATGCGCCTCATCGACGCCGACAAACTCGCGACGTACGACCGATACGTGGACAAATACGGACTCGGCGTCTTGCTCGTCTTGTTCATCATCCCGATTTTGCCCGACGAGATCATCTGCTTAGCTGCCGGCTTCAGTCGCGTGCCGTTCCCACGTTTCGTGTTGATCGCCATCGGTGCGAAGCTTCTCACGTCGTTCGGTCTCGCGTATTCGGTCTCACTCGGTGAATTATTTATCACCGGTGCGAGTCCGTTTGCGGTCGTCTCGGTGACGGCGAGCCTCTTGCTCGTCATCTTGGCGCTCGTCTGGCGGAAACGAAAAAAAGGAAATTCGAATTGATGTCTCGAAACAGTCAGGAGCACAAATAGAGAGGACGAGGGTATGGTTCGTGATGAAGAATTACTGATTCGACCGATCGAGGCACGTGATTTAGATCGGTTATGGGAATTGATGTACAAAGACGAAGCGCCGGAATTTAAACAATGGGACGCTCCGTATTTTGCACATCGGGCACAAACGTATGAGGTATACCGAACGAGTGCGGACGAACACATCGGCCGTGACGACATGTGGGTCATCGAGGTCGATGGGATCGTCTACGGGACGGTTTCCTTCTATTATGAAGACGATGGACAGAACTGGCTCGAGGTCGGGATCATCCTCCATCAAGCCGACCGCTGGAATCGAGGTATCGGGACACGGGCACTCAAACTGTGGATCGACCATCTGTTTCAGACGCTGCCGACGGTCCGTGTCGGGCTGACGACATGGTCTGGCAATGAGCGGATGATGAGAGTGGCCGAGAAGGTCGGCATGCAACTCGAAGGTCGGATTCGCCAGGTACGTATCGTCGACAACGTGCGTTACGACTCGATTCGCATGGGTGTATTGCGAGAAGAATGGATGACAGAAAGCGCTAAGTCTCGGTAGAGGCTTAGCGCTTTTTAGGTGTGGAACAGTTGGCGATATTGGAGCGGGGTCATTTGTTTATACGTCTTGAACGTGTTGATATAAGCCGTACATGAAGCGAAGCGATATTTCTCACCGATGGTACAAATCGGCAAGTTCGTCCCGAGCAAATCAGCGATGGATGCATCGATGCGCCGGCGCCGGATGCGTTCCGGCACACTTTCGCCGACTTCCTGCTTGAATAGTGTCGACAAATAATTATTCGATAACCCGATTTGGTGGGCGATCCACGGGAGTGACAACTCGGGCTCCTTCAAATGGTCTTCAATCAAATGAATGGCTGTCGTGACGTTCGGATTGGTCGACACGGGCGGAGATAAAAATGCCATCATCTTCGTCAAATAATCAACGATGACCGGGATCGCATAAATAAAATCAAGCGTCGTCGTCAACTCGTCAATCAAGATGAGGAGCGCGCTCGTATAATTGAGGGCGGTTTGGACGTTCGGATTATTGACTGGGATTAAGCGAATCACATGATAGACGAGACCACGATAGTAAAAGCGGACACTCATATACTCATCTGAGACGGGAAGCTTAAGCAAATCGAGCGTCAGTGTTTCGAGTAACTGCTCGGCTCGAATCGGATGAGAGCTACGGAGCGCGCTCACGATCTGTTGGTCAAGCGTATAAAAATTTTCCACATGCTGAAAGTCATCGAACAACTTTCGATCACGATGAAGGTTGTTCAGAAATTGGCGTTTTATTTTATTTTCCAACGGATGATTCACTTCTTTCGTCGTACGATCGGGAACCGTTTATTTATTGCGTGGAACGTTCCGCTTGTTCGCTTGTTTCAGCTCGGCGATTTCGCGAGAAAAGACTTCTTCGTGGGAACGGGCGGATGATTCGAGGCGGTGTTCGAGTTCTTTGCTTTTTTGTCGATACGTTTCGGCGACTTGTTTCGTCCGCTGTTGATGCTGATTAAGCTGCTTGTTATGCGCATCGAGATCAATTGGCTTTTTCGTCATACATGATATGCCCCTTTCAAAAGATGGTCAAACGGACAGGCGCGGCACAAGCGAGGCTCGACCTGTAGTCTTTAAAGGAGGAAACGGCTCCTTTCCTTAGCTTACGAAGGGAGCAGTAGGTTGGAAAGTTAGGTCAACACGAAAGAAGCGGTGAAAAAGAATAAAAATGTGACAAATTTGTGTCTAAAACGTGAATCCTTTCTCACAGTATTCTAGCGATAAATGAGAACAAAAAATCCGCAGACGTGAGGTCTACGGACGATGATGTTATTTTACAGCTTGATCTTTGATCGGGAACCAACCGGCACGCGTCGTAATGGCGTTCCAGAGCGGAGCCGGGACGGCGAGTTCGGCTTGTTTGTTCAAGTCGAGTTCGGTCTCGATTTCGTCTTCCCGACCGTCTTTCACTTTCTCTAGCCAATCCGGGTCGATGATGAGTTCGCGGCCGAGCGCGGCGAGGTCGATGACGTTCAATGCGTCTTCGACTTGACCTGGGCGCTGAAGCTGTCCGACTCCGATGAGCGGGACGGCACCGTTGATGCGTTTAGCGATGCGATCAATCGATCGCTCCGTCACGTTCTCGTTCCGCATCGATCTGATGTTGAAGTTCCAAAGCGAGGCGTGGAGGTAGTCGAGATTTTCTTCGAGCAACATATCGATCAATACGTCCGTATCGTCGAGCGTGATGCCTGGCTCTTCGACTTCTTCAGGGGAGAAGCGGTAGCCGATTAAGAAATCGTCTGCGCCTTCAGCCGCACGCTTCACTGAACGGATGACTTCACGTGGGAACGTGAGACGTGCGTTCACATCGCCGCCGAAGCGATCGTCGCGTCGATTCGAGTGAGGTGAGAAGAACTGTTGAATCAAGTATGTGTTCGCCCCATGAATCTCGACACCGTCAAAACCGGCCTCAATGGCACGACGTGTCGCGTCGCCGAACGCCTCGATGATTGTCTCGACTTCTTCGGTCTCGAGGGCACGCGGCGTGGCGGCTCCTTCACGGACCGGTGCGACGGCACTAGCACTCACAGGTTGTTCGTTCGGTACGAGTTCCGGAGGAGACATGCGTCCTGCATGGAAGATTTGGAGAATCGCTTTCGCACCTTCCGCTTTTAAACTCTCAGCGAGTTGACGTAACCCAAGGATGAACTTGTCGTCATTCACACCGAAGGCGTTCGGGAATCCTTTACCGTCCTCGGTCACGTAAGCACATGCCGTGATGGCAAGTCCGACGTTCTTCGCCCGTTTCCGGTAATAAGCGAGTTCGTGCTCCGATACCTCACCCGTCGGTTCAGACGAATAGTGCGTCATCGGCGCGAGCACAAGCCGATTGTGGAGCTCGACGCCGTTTTTGAATTGGAAAGGTTGTAACATGCGTTTCATAAAAAAACTCCTCCTTGTTGGTGATACCTTGAAGTCTAGTCTTCTCTTTTTAAAATTGCGAGCGGGACGCTTTCTGAGGAGCAGGTTGCACACTCGGTGAGCGGGTCAATGGTTGAACATGTGAGAATAGGGTATAATACAGGAGAAAAGTTGATAACCGGTTGGAGACTACAGAGAGACCACGACATGGGGGGCGAAGCCTTGTTTTGTTGTGGTCTCTTTTCATATACATCTGACCGGATACATTATAGGAGGGGACAAGATGGAAATCAAAAATTTCTCAGCGAAAGAACGTGCCAAACGATATGAACAATTGACAGGGGAGCGCCATGATATTCTCGTTGTCGGCGGAGGGATCACCGGTGCTGGGATTGCACTTGACGCCGCATCCCGCGGAATGAAGACGGCCGTGCTCGAGATGCAGGACTTCGCAGCCGGAACGTCGAGCCGATCGACGAAACTCGTCCATGGTGGATTACGTTACTTGAAACAGTTCGAAGTCGCGCTCGTCGCCGAAGTCGGGAAAGAGCGTGCCATCGTCTATGAGAACGGGCCACACGTCACGACACCGGAACGCATGCTACTACCGATGCATAAAGGTGGCACATTCGGGCCACTCTCGACCGCAGTCGGCTTGATGGTGTATGACTTCTTGGCTGGCGTGAAACGTGCTGAACGGCGCTTGATGTTGAAGCCGGATGAAGTCATTCAAAAAGCACCGCTCGTCAAAAAAGACGGCCTCGTCGGTGGCGGCTATTACGTCGAATACCGGACGGATGACGCCCGGATGACCATCGAAGTCGCGAAAGAGGCGGCGAACCATGGTGCCCTCTTGATGAACTATTCGAAAGTGACCGGCCTCATCTACGAGCAAGGCAAAGTCGTCGGCGTACATGTCGAGGACCAAATCGACGGCAAGACGTATGATGTCTATGCGAAGAAAGTCATCAATGCGACCGGTCCTTGGGTCGACGTGCTCCGCGAACAGGATGGCTCGAACAAAGGGAAGATGCTTCGTTTGACGAAAGGGATTCACCTCGTCATCGACCAATCGAAATTCCCGCTCAAACAAGCCATCTACTTCGATACGCCGGATAAGCGGATGGTATTCGCGATTCCACGTGACGGGAAGGCATACGTTGGGACGACAGACACGTTCTTCGATAAGGATAAAGCACACCCACGGATGACGACTGAGGATCGTGACTATATTTTAGAGGCGATTCACTATATGTTCCCAGACGTGAACGTGACAGCGGACGACGTTGAGTCGAGTTGGGCCGGGATTCGTCCACTGATTTATGAAGAAGGCAAAGATCCGTCTGAAATCTCACGGAAAGATGAAGTGTGGCAGTCAGAGAGCGGCTTGATTACGATCGCCGGTGGGAAGTTGACCGGTTACCGCAAGATGTCAGAGACAGTCGTCGATTTGGTGGCGAAACTGCTTAAGCAAGAAGAAGGTATCGTCTTCCTTGCCTCGCGCACGAAACATATGCCGATGTCTGGTGGTCATGTCGGTGGTTCGAACGGGTTCGACGATTTCTTGACGAAGAAGAAGGCTGAACTGAAAAACCTCGGTCTCGAGGATGACAAGGCCGAACAGCTCGTCCGTCTGTACGGATCGAATATCGACCGTGTCGTCGAACGGATGGATACGAACGCGTACGACCTTCCCGAGATCGTCTACGCACAGCTCATTTACGGTATCGAAGAAGAGTCGGTCGTTCGAGCCATCGACTTCCTCGTCCGCCGCACTGGCGCGATGTTCTTCGACATCGATTTTGTCCGCAACTATAAAGATGGCGTGCTCCGTGCCATGGCCGACGTCTTTAAGTGGTCGGATGCCCGTCTCGCTGAAGAGCGGGCCGAAGTCGACAAAGAGATCGACCTCGCTGTCGTCCCAGTGACGGTTGAATAATGAAACGAAAGGAACCTCGCCGCGGCGAGGTTCCTTTTCATATGCCTAATTCGTCATAATACGCCATGATGCGTTCGTCGAGTGCCTCGACGACGTCCTCATCGCCCGAAAAATAAAGGATGAGATATGTCCCGTCCTCTCGGTATACTTCTGCCTCGACCGTCAACGTTGTCGGCCGCGCCTCGAAGATGACGTTAATTGTTCCGAGCGGGTGGGGCATCGCTTCGTCGAGTGTCGGGTCTGCCGCAAGTCGTTCCATCTGAGAAATGTCAGATTCTCGAATCGGCTCATCGAACGTCTCGGATAGAACAGCGAACGTATCCGCAAAGTCCCCTAATTCGGTATCGATTGAGGCGGCAAGAGGGATATCCTCTTCATAAAAGACGTTCAGGTCGTTATCGTCGCCAAATAACGAGGCGCTGAGTGCGACCATACTTCCAATCGTCAAGACGAACAACACGTATAACAAATATTGTTTCATAATGTAACTCCCATTCGCTTCATGTCTTTAGTATACCAGTGCATCATGTGTTTAGAAATGGGGACACAATGGTATTGAAAAAGATGGAAATAAGGGAGGCGGAGGTTATTCGATGAAGCGAATAGTTAAGATTAGTGGTGTCGTCCTCATCTTATTGCTCGGCGGGCTACTAGTCGACACAGATCGTCTGTTTGCCGATATCTACTATACGAAAGTGCCGAGCAGAAACGTCACCGATCAAGGGACGACATACACGTATGAGATGATCGGTTATGACGAAGAAGGGAAGAAACGTCCGATCACGCTCCGGGCGCCGACGCGATTGGCTGAAGGTGATTTCCTAAAAGTGTATATCAAAGACGAGGGGAAAGTGACCGCCTACGAGTCGGTAGTGGAATCCGAAGTGCCAGCCCAGTTGAAGGACGAACAGACCGACGAACCGGTATCCATCCCGTTGCCTTGATTTCAAAATAGTCGCGTCGCCAAATGAAAGTGGATTTGGTATGGTTAGAGTATTGCAAACTATGGAGAGAAGGTAGATGGATGTCACGGATGTTAATCGCAGACGATCAAGACGGGATCCGGTTGATGTTGGCGCAAGTGTTCCAAAACCTCGGCATCGAGGTCGACACGGCGAACGACGGACTGAGTGCCTGGGAAAAACTCGAACAGAACGGATATGATTTAGTATTGCTCGATATGAACATGCCGCGCATGTTCGGCCATGAAGTGCTCCGCAACATGCGCCAACAAGACATCGATACCCCGGTCATGATTATGACCGCGTTCGGAGAGAAATCGACGCTCGAAGAAGTGCAACGGCTAGGCATTGCTGCGCAATTTGAGAAGCCGTTTGATATTTACGGTATGATTGAAAAAGTGAAGGAAGTCCTGAAAATCACGTAATTCGTCACGAAGATGACATATGTAAACGCTTGCGCAGAGCCATTTCTATGCCCGAATAGCATAGGCACACGTTTCGACGTGTGTTATAATGGGAACGAATTGCACGGGGGCATTTTTCCCAAAGTGCACAATAGCGAACAGACAGGAGGATGTCATTATGCCATTAGTATCAATGACAGAAATGCTTAACAAAGCATTCGAAGGCAAGTATGCAGTCGGCCAATTCAACATCAACAACCTCGAGTGGACGCAAGCGATTCTTCGCGCTGCGGAAGACGAGAAATCACCAGTTATCCTCGGTGTATCAGAAGGTGCAGCGAAGTACATGGGTGGCTTCACAACAGTTGTTAAAATGACTGAAGGTCTCATGCACGACTACAACATCACTGTTCCAGTTGCAATCCACCTCGACCACGGTTCATCTTTCGACAAGTGTAAAGCAGCGATCGACGCTGGTTTCACGTCTGTTATGATCGACGGTTCACACCACCCGATCGAAGAGAACATCGAAATGACGAAACAAGTCGTTGAATACGCACACGCTAAAGGCGCTTCGGTTGAAGCGGAAGTCGGCACAGTCGGCGGCGAAGAAGACGGCGTAGTTGGCGGCGTACAATACGCTGACCTCGACGAGTGCGTACGCGTCGTTAAAGAAGCGAAAGTTGACGCTCTTGCGGCAGCACTCGGTTCTGTACACGGAGAATACCAAGGCGAGCCTAAACTCGGCTTCAAAGAGATGGAAGAAATCGCGGAAGCGACAAAAACTCCACTCGTTCTTCACGGCGGTTCAGGTATCCCTGAGCACCAGATCAAAAAAGCAATCGAGCTCGGACACAGCAAAATCAACGTTAACACAGAGTGCCAACAAGAATGGACTCGTGCCGTACGTGAGAAGCTCAACACGGACTCGAAAGTATATGACCCACGTAAAGTCATCGGCCCTGGTGTCGAAGCGATCTACAACGTCGTTACTGGCAAAATGCGTGAGTTCGGTTCAAGCAACCAAGCATAATCCTGTCACATCAGTCGGTTCTCCCTGTGAGAACCGGCTTTTTTTATGGAGCGCTCATCGGTTCGATGTTTGCCATCGCCGCTCTGATGCAAAGGGTGTAGCAATTCCACGACACTTTCCTCATAATAAGAAGTGTAAGCGATCACAACACCATTCGAGGAGGAATTGGACATGCGTTTTTTCATTGACACGGCAAACGTGGAAGACATCAAGAAAGCTCATCAGATGGGCGTCATCGGGGGCGTGACGACGAATCCATCGCTCGTCGCCAAAGAAGGCGTCGATTTCCATACACGGCTACGCGAAATCTGTGAGATCGTCGGGGATCTCTCGGTCAGCGCGGAAGTTATTGCGCTCGACGCAGCGGGTATGGTGGAAGAAGGAAAGGAACTTGCGGCCATCGCGCCGAATATTACTGTCAAGGTACCGATGACGCCAGCAGGTATGGAAGCGGTCAATACGTTTTCACAACTCGGCATCAAGACGAACGTGACGCTCATCTTTAACGCCAACCAAGCGCTACTCGCGGCTCGGGCCGGCGCGTCATACGTTTCACCATTCATCGGTCGTTTGGATGATATCGGTCAAGATGGTCTCGACCTCATCGAGACGATTGCCAATATCTTTGCCATCCATGGCATCGAGACAGAAATCATCGCAGCTTCCGTTCGCCATCCGGTCCACGCGACGAAGGCGGCCCTTCTTGGAGCCGACATCGCCACGGTACCATATAAAGTCATCGAACAGATGATGAAACATCCGCTCACTGACAAAGGGATCGAGCAATTCTTAGCGGATTGGAACAACGCTCAATCCAAATAAGTTTGTCGCAGAAAGGTTTGATCATCGTGGAAATTCTCCATATCGTAGGACAGCAAAAACTTGAAGGAACAGTTGACATTAGCGGGGCCAAACAAAGCGCATTACCTTGTCTCGTCGCAGCACTTTTGACGGAAGAACCGGTGACGATTGAGAACGTCCCCGTGATCGAGGACGTCGAAGTGATGCTCAGTCTATTACAAGAACTCGGAGTCGCGATTGAACGAGACGGGGAGCGGATGACGCTTCATGCGAAAGACGCTGTCGCCATGCCACTACTCGGCTCAGAAACGCGTAAAGTCCGAGCCGCTGTCTATTTGCTTGGGGTGTTTGCGGCTCGTTTTGGGAAAGGGGCCGTCGGGCTTCCCGGTGGATATGCGATTGGTCCACGACCGATCGATTTACATTTGAAAGCACTCGAACGTCTTGGGATTAAAGTCGAGAACGAGTCGGGACTGTATCATGTGAACGCTGAAAAGTTGGAAGGGAATCGGATTTATCTCGATCTCCGTTCATTCGGGGCGACGGTGAGCGCGATGCTCGCGGCCGTGCTCGCTGACGGGACGACCGTCATCGAGAACGCGGCCATCGATCCGGAAATTGTCGATGTCGCGACGATGCTCACTTCGATGGGGGCCCACGTCATCGGGGCGGGTACCGACGAGATTCGTATTAAAGGGGTCGATAAACTCCACGGTTGTACACATACACTCATCCCTGACCGCTTAGAGGCCGGGACGTTTATGATTTATGGCGCGGTCGCGGGCGAAGTGACGGTTCGAAACGTCATTCCGACCCATTTAGAAGGTGTCATTCAAAAACTGATGGATTACGGAGCTGAAGTCGAAGTGGACGAAGAATCGGTCACGGTGCGGGCGAACGCTTTTCATCCGATCGATATTCGCGTCTTCCACTATTCGGGGTACCCGACCGACCTGCAGCCGATCATGTCGGCCGCGTTGTTGAAAGCGGATGGGACGAGTATCGTCACGGACAAGCTGTACGCCCAACGTTTCCGCCATATTGCGGAGATGCGGCGTATGAACGCACAAATCACGCTCGAGGACGCTTCGGCCGTCATCCGTGGCGGCACGACACTCGCCAATGCGGAAATGGAATGTGCAGACGCACGGAGCGGGGCGGCACTCGTCTTGGCAGGACTTCAGGCAAGCGGTGAATCGACAGTGATTCACGCAGAAAAATTGAACGATTCATATGTTGATTTCGTTGGCAAACTAAAACAACTCGGCGCTCTCGTCTGGGTCGATGAGGCGTCCGAGTAACAAAGGGGAGAATTCGGGTGGAACGTAGTTTATCAATGGAGTTGGTCCGAGTCACAGAAGCGGCAGCGCTATCTTCGGCTCGTTGGATGGGTAAAGGCTTGAAAGAAGAAGCGGACGACGCGGCGACGACCGCGATGCGTGAAGTGTTCGATACGATCCCGATGAAAGGGGTCGTCGTCATCGGAGAAGGTGAGATGGATGAGGCACCGATGCTCTATATTGGGGAGAAGGTCGGGAACGGCTACGGCTCACGCCTCGACGTCGCCGTCGATCCGCTCGAAGGGACGAGCATCGTCGCGACGGGTACGTGGGGAGCGCTCGCCGTTCTTGCCGTCGCCGATGCTGGAGATTTATTGCACGCGCCGGACATGTATATGGACAAGATTGCCGTCGGTCCGGAAGCGGCCGGATTGATCAGTCTCGACAATTCGATTGAAGAGAATATCGCCATCGTCGCCAAGGCGAAGAACAAGAACGTCGAAGACGTCGTCGTCACGATTTTACATCGTGACCGTCACGAAGAGATGATTCAACGTGTCCGGGCGACAGGTGCCCGCATCAAGTTAATTCCAGACGGAGACGTGGCTGCGGCCATCAATACGGCGTTCCCGAAAACGGGCGTCGACTTATTGCTCGGCTCGGGCGGTGCACCGGAAGGCGTCATCGCAGCCGTCGCCATGAAATGTCTCGGTGGTGACTTCCAAGGTCGTCTGTTGCCTGAAGACGAAGCCCAAGAGAAGCGTTGCCAAGACATGGGCATCGCCGATACGGGACGGATTTTATTGCTAGACGATCTCGTCAAAGGCGAAGACTGCATCTTTGCCGCGACGGGCGTGACGGACGGGGAGCTTCTCCGCGGCGTCCAGTTCACCGGACAGGGCGGTCAGACGCACTCGGTCGTCATGCGTGCCAAGTCAGGGACGGTTCGCTTTGTCGAAGGCATCCACTCATTGAAGAAAAAACCGAAAATGGTAATGAAACCTTGATTCTCTCGAGCTGTGGACATGACGTCCACAGCTTTTTTGATGTGTTCTTACATATTTAATATGCGGCTAGAACGGGAATGGGAAGACAGGAGGTTTCAATAGTAATTTGTTAAGTTGACAGGTCGACTTCCTTCGAAACTTCTTGAACGCAAGAGGCGCTATCCCCGGCGAAGTGATCAAGGATGTCGGCAGCGGATTGAATTACAAGCGTAAGAGGTGGAACATTCTGTTGGACGAGGTGATGGTTGGGGAAATCTCTCAAGTGTATGTGACGCACAAAAACCGATTCATCCGATTCGGTTTTGACTGGTTCGAGTCATTGTTCGAGAAGAACTGGGCCGAATTGATCGTCGTCCACAATGAAGACCTGTCTTCTCAAGAAGAGCTCGTCCAAGACTTGATTTCCACCATACATGTGTTCCCTTGCAGGATTTATGGCCTTCGTAAGTACAAAAATAAGATAGAGGGAGATGAGGAGGTTGTTGAAAGCATACAGGACGGAAATCAGGCCGAGCGACGAGCAGGCAGTGATGATCCATAAGACGATTGGGACTTGCCGGTATGTCTATAACCTCTATCTGCAAAAGAACAAAGAGGCGTATAAAGCCGACTCTTCGTTCCTCTCAGGCTACGACTTCTCCAAGTGGTTGAACAACGAACACGCTAGACGAGAAGAGTTCGCGTGGATAAAGGAGGTCCCGAGTAAAGCTGTCAAACAGGCGATCATGAACGCGGAGACGGCATATAAGAAGTTCTTCAAGAAGCTGGCATCCTTCCCGTGTTTCAAGAGAAAGAGCGACTACGGTTCGTTCTACCTGATCGGGACAATCCATGTGAAGCGTCATCTCATCCAACTGCCCAAGTTGGGCAAGGTAAGGCTGAAAGAGAAAGGATACATCCCCTCTGCCGGTGTGAGGAGCGCCACCGTCTCTCGCGAGGGCGACCGATACTTCGTGTCTGTACTGGTCGAGGAGCAGGAGGCTTGCAAGAAAAAGTCAGGACCATCCGAAGGTATCGGCATCGACATGGGAATCAAGATGTTTCTGTATACGTCCGATGGCGAGCATGTGGCGAACGTCAGCAGATCCAACCAACTCGCCAAGCTGACAAAAAGTCTGAAGCGTCAACAACGGAAGCTGGCCCGGCGTGTAAAAGGTTCTGCCAATTTTCAAAAGCAGAAGGTAATCGTCCAACGGTTGCATCGACGCATCCGAAACATCAAGACGGACCTCAAGCGAAAGACCGTTCTCAAAATCGTGAAGAAGAATCCACAGTTCATCACGATCGAACATCTCCATGTGAAGGGCATGATGAAGAATCGAACCCTCTCGAACGCGTTCCAGCAGATCGGGATCGGGTATTTAACCGACTGGCTGAAGGTCAAGTGTGTCGAATACGAAATCGAACTGAGGCGCGTGGACCGGTTCTATCCATCCAGTCAGATTTGTTCGTGCTGTGGAGAGAGGAAGAAGATGCCCTTACATGTGAGAACGTATGATTGTGAACATTGCGGGATGAGTTTGGATAGGGATTGGAACGCGAGCATCAATTTGAAGAACGCAAAAGACTACACTGTGTTGGTGTAAAAAAGGGAGCGTAACTGCTGATAATACAACACAACATATAAGTTTTAGATCTTATACGGTGGGCTACATCGGAATTCACGCCTGTGGACTATGGACACAACTCGCTCATGCGAGACATAGGTCGAAGCAGGAAACCATCTAAAACAAAACGTTGAACACGTTTGTATATGTTTTTAGTAGCAGGTGTGTGTGATGATTGAAGTGGAATCGCTCGTCAAAACGTTCGGGGATGTCCCAGCCGTCGATGGCATCTCATTTTCGGTACAGGAAGGCGAGATTTTTGCGTTCCTTGGACCGAACGGGGCCGGGAAGTCGACGACCGTTCAAATGTTGACGACGCTCGTCCGACCGACCGAAGGGAAGGCGCGGGTAAATGGATTTGATGTCGTGAAACAAGAAAAAGACGTCCGACTGTCAATCGGTGTCGCTCTGCAGGAGACCGGGATCGACAAAGTATTGACCGGACGGGAACTGCTCGTCCTGCAAGGCCGGTTATTCAAAATGACGAAACAAGAGGCGGAAACGCGCGCCGAAGAATTGCTCCGTGTCGTTTCATTGACTGAAGCGGCCGACCGGAGAAGCGGGACGTATTCGGGTGGGATGCGGCGCCGGCTCGATTTAGCGCTCACACTCGTTCATCGACCGACCGTCTTGTTTTTAGACGAACCGACGACCGGGCTTGATCCTGCGAGTCGCATTGAAATATGGAATGAAGTGAGACGACTGAACGAAGAGTTCGGCACGACGATTTTTCTGACGACCCAATACTTAGAAGAAGCGGATGAACTGGCCGATCGCATTGCTATCATCCACCACGGGAAACTCGTCAGTGAAGGGACGGCGGAAGAGCTGAAGCGTCTCGTCGGCGGCGAGACGATTTCGATGATGTTTCATAGTTCGCAAGAGGCGACGGCGGCCGCGGGTCTGTTCGGTCACACGGCTTCAGGCCTCGAGGTTGGCTTCGAACTGCACGACTATACGTTAATGGATATCGTCCGTCGACTCGATGAACAGGGACTTCAACCAGAACGCCTTACCGTGAAGCAACCGTCGCTCGATGACGTGTTTTTAAAAGTGACCGGCGAATCATACGAAGGAGGTGTGCCGGATGTGGACTGAGACATGGCTCTTCACGAAACGGAGTCTCATCACGACGATTCGTAATCCGTTTTCATTCATCCCGAACTTGATTATCTCTGTCTTCTTCCTGCTCGTGTACACGAGCGGTCTGTCGAGCGTCGCCTCACTCCCGCAGTTTGACGGGAGCGCCTATTTGAACTTCATCTTACCCGTCTCAATCGTTTCTGGGGCGGTCGGTGGGGCC
>NZ_SJUP01000019.1:0-30347 GCF_004337025.1 Exiguobacterium sp. SL-10
GGAGCGCTCGTTCGCCGACGGGAAGGAGCTCCACGGTCTCCGCTTCACGTTCTACCGGGGGAAAGAGGCGGTGGACCGCGCCAACCTGGTGGCAGCGACCGCACAAAATATGAAGAAACTGACCAACCTGTTGGCCGAAAACGACCGTCTACATAGCATTTATTCAATTTTATGTCGGGCAGAGCGCCTCGAGCTCGTTGAACACAAAAAAAGACGAACCCATTCGCCAAAAGCGAATGGGTTCGTCAACAGCCTGCAAAAGACGTCCCGCGGGACGTCTTTTTGTATGCCTTCATAACTTCGGTTTATAAAACGCACGGTTATCGAGCGCCATGACGCGTTCTGTGAACGCTCCGGGTTCGACGCCTTCGAACGCCTTCTCAAACATATTCATCCGGGCATCGATGTTGTCGATGAAGAACAACATCTCGGCTTCCGGGAGCTGCGGCGCGTTCGCCGATCCCCACTCCGGTTTCCCGTGATGACTGAGGACGAGATGTTGGAGCAACGTCACGACTTCGCGGTCGGTCGCGAGCTCCCGGGCCACGACTTCGATTTCAGATGCCATGAGCGACAAGTGGCCGAGTAATTTTCCTTCGAGCGTATACTCCGGCGTGATCGCATCCGACAACTCGATCACTTTCGCCAAATCGTGTAGCACGACACCCGATACGAGCAAATCACGATTCAATTGCGGATACAGGTCACACATCGTTCCGGCGAGTTTAAGCATCGACAAGACGTGGAACGCAAGTCCCGAATAGACCGCATGGTGATGGCGCACCGCTGCCGGGTACGTGAAGTACGCCTCCGCGTTCCGGTCGACGAGCGCTGTCACGAGCTCACGCATACCCGTGTGTCCGATCGCCTCGATATGGCTGCGGATTCCCGTCTCGAGCTCTGATTTCGGTACCGGTGCCGATCTTACATACGGCGCGATATCCGTCTCCCCTTCGATAATGGAGATTTGTTTGAGCTTCAGTTGAGTCCGCCCGCGATAATCCATCACTTCTCCGGAAGCGTGGACAATTTTCTTCGTCGCATATTTATCTGTATCGGCGCTATCCCATACTTTCGTCTCAATCTCTCCGCTCTCATCGCAAAGAATGAGCGTCAAATATGGTTTGCCGTTCCCAGCGAGTCCTCGATAGGATTGTTTGATCATGACATATTGATTTAACGTGTCGCCCACTTTGAGCTGACCGATTTTAGTAGTCGTCAAAAAAAGCACCTCTCTTCTTGTCAGTACTTTCATCTTAACGAAAGTTCGCATGAGATGCCAACTTTCTTAGGAAAGCGGGAATACTTGAGGGAGAAGGAAATTGGGGGAATGGAAGATGAATTGGAAATGGTATACACGGCCAGAAGAAATCGTACATGTCGACAACCATTATGAAGAGGCGTACACGTACTGGCTCGAGCAGTTGACGACGGCCAAGGTGACGAAAATCATTGTCGAGCAAGATTACATGTATGGCTCGCTCACGCTCGACTATGAACAGCTCGAGCGCGAACCGCAAAAAATCGGTCACTACTTCGTGACCCAGGATTTCTTATGGACCATTGGGTTTGATGACATCTATTGCGAGACGGTGGCATCCAAACAATACGATACACCGATCGAGGCGTTTTATGACCTGCTCGCTGAAAAGATGGACTATTACTTTCACGGCATCGATGAATATGAGGAACGATTGATGGTCGCCCAGCGCGAGATGAGTGGACAAGTGCCTCCTCAGTTTATGAATGAGATTTTCGGGTTACGCAGCGAGATTGAACGATGGTCCGATACCGTCGTCCCGTATCGCGAATTACTCATGGCCGGACGAGAGGCGTTCCTCGACATGGATTTGGATCAATTGAACGCGTATCGTCTCGCCACGTATCGCGTCAATCGACTCCTGACGTTGATCGAACATTACCAAGAAGACGTCATCGCGATGACCGACCTAGCTGCGACGCTGTCTAACTTCCGTGGCAACGAGATCATGAAGGCGCTCACCGTCTTCACGGCCTTGACGACCCCCGTCGTCGCGTTCGGTGCGGTTTGGGGCATGAACTTCAAACAAATGCCCGAGCTCGAATGGCCGCTCGGCTATTTGTTCGCCTGGATTATGATTATCGGCTTCACGGTTTTGATTTATTTTTGGTTGAAGCAAAAGAATTGGATTGGATCGCTTCTGCAATTCCCGAATCAAATCCGTAGCCAAGAGAAGTTAGATAAACAGCGCAGCCATCGAAATAAGCAAAAGTAGTAAAAAACGAACAAAAGTTCGGTATACTGAAAGGAGCAGATGATACAGAAAGGTGATGTTCATGGAACGATTGATTATCCATGTCGATATGGACGCGTTTTACGCCTCGGTCGAACAACGTGACCGCCCTGACTTACGCGATAAACCGGTCATCGTCGGTGGCGCCCCCCACAGTCGTGGAGTGGTCGCCACTTGTTCGTATGAGGCGAGAAAGTACGGCATACACAGCGCCATGTCGTCACGCCGGGCGTTCGCACTCTGTCCACAGGCGACGTTCGTCAAACCACGTTTTCACGTCTATCGTCACGTCAGCCAGCAAGTGATGGCCATTTTCAAATCGATTACGCCGCTCGTCGAACCGCTCTCGCTCGACGAGGCGTACTTGGACGTAACGGAGAATACACTCATGAGCACGTCCGGTCCTTACATCGCCCGCTACATCCTCGGGGAAATCAAACGCCGGACCGGACTGACCGCTTCGGCCGGGGTCGCCCCGTCGAAGTTTGTCGCCAAAATCGCATCCGGCTTCAACAAGCCGAACGGACTGACGGTCGTCGAAGCGGTTGACGTCGAAACATTCCTCGCCCCGCTCCCGATCACGACAATGCACGGAGTTGGCAAAGTGACCGCCCAGACGCTGTTCAAGCACAATTATCATACAATCGCTGATTTGCAAAACACCCGACCCGAACAGTTGAAGGCCATCTTCGGACACGACCGCGGGCATCAGCTATATGAGCTCGCCCACGGCCGGGACAGCCGTCCCGTCGTTCCGACCCGGGAACGAAAGTCGATCGGCTCAGAGACGACGTTCGCGTTCGACCTCGATGACCCGGAAGAAGTATACGAACGCGTCGTCCCGGAAATCGAAGATGTGTTGCTTCAGCTCGACCGCCGCGAGCTCAGTTGTCAAACGGTGACGATCAAAATCAAGACGAGCGAGTTCCAAGCCCGCAGCCATCAAATCAAACTGAACCATCCGACGCACGATCACGATGAGATTAAACGGCTCGCCCGCCGTCTGTTCGACGAGATGGCGATCACCGAGCCGGTCCGCTTGATCGGAATGACCGTTTCAGAGTTGATCCCGCGTACCGAAACGGCCCGTCAGCTCACGTTCGAGGAGCTGACAAAACCTTCACTTGAAGAATGAATGACCATTCAGTACAATGAAAGCAAAGGGGGCGAACGGATGGAACAGTATACGATCACAGCATTCGAGAACGACGGCACGACCGTCTTGAACGATTCATTTAGCGCGGCAAACGATGATGAGGCGAAAACGAAAGGGCTCGCGATGCTCGAGGAAGCCGGGCATCTTCATAAAGGGGCCCGCATCGCACGGTGTGGCCAACTCATCTACTTCGAACGCTGCAAACTGCCAGGGAAACTGAAAGGTACGGCCTCCTAACACAAGCGCCTCGGGATTCCCGAGGCGCTTGTTCATTCGTTATAGTTGCCTTCCCACTCAACAGTCGTATCACCATTTCCTATTAGAACGGGAAGAGGAGTAAAATCGTGAAGATAGCGACAATCGCTGTCACAACCTGAAGCGGCAAGCCGACTTTGACGAAATCAAAGAAGCGATAACCGCCGATGCCGAACACCATCGCATTCGTCGGTGACCCGAACGGGGTCATGAACGCGAGTGAGGCCGCGATAGCAACAGCGACGACGAGCGGGACAGGGCTGACTTGAAGCGCCGAAGCGAGCGATAGTGCGAGCGGTGCGAACAAGACGGCCGTCGCCGTGTTCGAGATGATTTGACTGAGCACCATCGTCGCGACAAAGAGGGCAACGAGCACCCAGACCGGACCCGCCTGACCGAAGGACGCACTGATCCACGTGACGAGCCACGCCATGATCCCCGCATGATCAAGCGCTTGACCGAGCGGAATCATCGCTGCAATCAAAAGAAGCGAGGACCATTGAATCGATTGATAGGCGACGTCCATATGACGGACGGCACCCGTGAGCACCATCGCGAGTGCCGCGAGCCATACCGCTACCGTCGGGTCGACCCATTCGAACACGAGGAGCATGACCATTCCGAGCAGAATCAGCCCCGCTGCTAGTTGATGACGTTCGGACACGGCCCGATTGGCCACATCAGTCACATGCTCATTGGCAAGCAAGAGATGCGTCTCGTTTCCGACCCGCTCTAAATCCTCCCACTCGCCTTGCGCGACGAGCATGTCACCCCGTTCGAGCGGGACGTCTTTCAATCGGGTGATGGCGATCTCCTCGTTCGGGCGTATAATTTGAAGCACGTTCAACCGATACTCATTGCGCAACCCGCTCTCGGATAAACAGTGGCCGACGAGCGGACTGGCGGTCGGAATCGTGAAGACGGCGACGCCATACGCTTTGCCGTAGACATTTTTGACGTTGACCGGTTCGACGACTAGCCCTTCTTGTCGCGCGATACGATGGACATCCGACTCATCACCGCTGACGAGGACACGCCCTTCCGTAAGCACCGTGTCTGCGCGGGCCGTGATGAACCGATGGGCCACCCCTTTTCGGTGTTCTCCGACGACGATTAGACCGTCCCGTGACCATGTGACGTCACGAAGCATCTGACCGACAAGTCGGTGTCCTTTTGTGATCAAAAGCGCATAGACGGCCACTTGCGGCAACATCAACGGACGGGCCGACGATGAACGGACGTCCCCCGCTCCGAGTAGACGATTGCCGACAGTATAGAAATAGACAAGCCCGACCACAGCCACGACGAGACCAATCGGCAACAGCGCGAAAAAACCGAGTGAACTCACACCGGCACTTCGAAGCGTCTCGGCGGCGACAAGGTTCGGCGGTGTCCCGATGAGCGTCATCGTCCCACCGATGCTTGAGAAAAAGGCGAGCGGCATGAGCAATTTCGCCGGGCTCGTCCCCATCTGCCTCGACATGGCAAGGACGACCGGAATCAATAAAGCGACTGTACCCGTGTTCGACATGAGGCTCGACAAAAACGTCACGGTGACCATCAGGACGAGAAAAAGACGCACTTCACTCCCTTTTGCGTACGGGATGAGCGTGGCACCTAACCGTTCGGCGAGACCGGTGTGAAACAACCCGGCGCCGACGATGAACAGTCCGGCAATCATGAGCACGACCGAATTCGAAAAACCGGCCATCGCTTCGACCGGCGTCAATTGATTTGTCAACACGAGTAAGAGAAGACCGATGAGCGCAATAAGATCGGCCCGGAGCCAGCCTCCGATAAACCCGATGATCATAACCGTTAAAATCACTAAGGTGACCATGACGTTCACCCTTCCTTGTGATAGTTTTTACAAGTTTATTATACCACCCGTTATGTAAGCGCTATCATAAGTTGAGTGACAATCTGGGCAACAAAAAAACGGATGGCTCGATTGCCATCCGCATCACGATTATTGAACTTCTTGATCATTGACCATCGGAGCGTAAAGCTCTTCAAGCGGCTTCATGATAATTTTCGTCACTTCTGTGACCAGTTGATGCATGCGTTGCTCTTCTTGCATGAGCTCCATGATCAATTCGTTTTGTTGAACGCCCATCATTTTCGTCTGCGCGTCCATCATCTCTTGTTCAGAGATTTCTTCGCCTTGCATTTGCTTCTGTTGAAGCGTCATTTGGATATCACGGAAGTCAGCGAATAACTGGTTCGCTTCTGCATCCGCATTGACACGGTCGTATAGTGAAGAGAGATTTGTGAACTCCTCAGAATCGCGAAGTGCTTTTTCCAATTGGTAAGCATGATCGTACAAGTTTGATTGTGACATGTGACGTCCTCCTAAATACTATTAGGGCGTGCCAATCAAATGATGGCAATCAACCCTTGAATCAACCCAATCATACCACCTAATAAGGCTCCAAGCCATGTTATTGCCCGGAACTCTCGCTTCGAGATCGAAAGGACGATCTCTTCAAGGTATGATGTATCGAGCGAGCTCACTTGTTCTTGGACAATTTGATCGATTTTAAGACGGTCCATAACCGTCTCCATTTGATCTGTGAAACGGGTGATGACGAGTCGGACCCCGTTCGGCACAAGCTCTTCAACGACACGGTCCTCGACGTCTCGTGTATACGAGTGGACAGTCCGGTCGAGCAACTCCCCGACCGGTAAGCGCGACACGACTTCCATCGTCACACCATCAATCAGACGTTCTTCTAAACGTTCATCGAGCAACGTTTCAACCGAACGTTCACTAAACCGCTCGAATTCGCGCGTGATCATTTCAGCCATCCCCGATCGTGTTGAGCCGCCCCGCAGGATATTAATAATCTCCGGACGAATCATTTCGACGAAATTCAAGTTTTGAACGAACCCGGCGATGAAACCGAGCCGACGTTGGACGAACGAATCGACCATGTGCCGAAGCTGTGCCTCTCCTTCGGCCGAATAAAAATACTCCTCTGACTTGACGAGCAGAGCGTCCACAATTTCAGGGATGATGCCGCGGACACGATCCATCCCTTCTTCACCGAGAAGTTCGTATAGTTTACGGGCCTTCACATCCGACAGCACGAGTCGGAGCTCTTGCCGGAGCTTCGTATCCGCTTCTGCCAACACACGCGCCTCCGCGTCCGGATAGAGCGGATCGATGAGCGAACGGATCGTTTTGTCCGAACGAAGCATCGTCCGTACCTCACCTTGAACGAAGTGAATGATATGACTACCGACTTGTTCATCGAGCAGTCGTTTACGCATCCCTTCCGGCGTCAACAAGTGCTTAACGACCGTCTTCCCGAGGCTTGTCGCCAATTCATCGCGACGCTTCGGAATCAACCCTGGTGTAAACGGAACTCTCATCTTTCCGATATATTTAGGATGATGGGGACGAAACAACATTTTAATGGCGAGAAAGTTCGTGATTCCCCCAATTGTCGCACCGATGGCGATCATGATGAATATTTTTAGTAGACTGTCCAAACTGCCTGCCTCCGTTCTGAAATATGATACATTGTTTGAAGAGGTGATTGTATTGACTACGTATGATCGTATTAAATCGATTTTCCCGAACGTTGTCCATCGGGCGGAAGATGCATCCGGTGACGTTCGTTGGTATCAAGCCCCGGACGGCACGATTTTCGGCCTGCCTAAAATGGAGCTGACGGAACGTGAGCGTCAGTTGCTCGAATGGTCCGCCACTCCATTGCTGACGAAACTAGACCCACAACAAGCCAAATGGCAAGATCGTCTACTCACCGACACGTACCGGTTCGACCGACCGTTCCGTCTCATGTCGCTCGTCTTGCATTATCAAGACCCTGAGGCGCTCGAACAATTTTTAGACGTGCTAGCTGACTTTATGCCTGAAGCAGAGATCATTCTCATGACCCGATCTCACGTTGAAATCATTGAGACCGATCAGTTCGTCGAGCTGAACGAGTTCGAGGACGTCTTGCGGGCGATTGCGAGCGATTGTTATGTCGAGGCCCACGTCATCTATAGCGAGCGGCCACTCGGCGTGTTAGGGACACTGTATCAACAACATCAAACGCTGTGCCCGTTCGCGAGACTCTCTACTAAAGCTTACCCTGCTAGTCAATTATTATACCATTATTTACTACAACGCCATGAGACTTTTGATGTACGCTCTCGTTTGACGGCCGCAATCGTCGAGGCTCTCGATAAGACGACGATTGAGTTATTAGAGGCGCTGTTCGCCAACTCGTTGAACGTATCGCACACGGCAAAGGCGTTGTTCATGCATCGAAATACGCTTAACTATCGGCTCGACCGGCTCTACGAAGCGACCGGTTATGACGCTAGGCAGTTCTATGATGCCGGTCTACTCCAATTGATTGTCACGTTGCACAAATCTGAGTAATCGTTTTTGTGCAACGTGTACATATCCAATGCAAGCGGTTTCACCGTATAATCAATCTTGTAAGCGCTATTATACAAGAACAGATTCTCAGGAGGCTAACGACATGGCAGAAATTCAATTGAATCATATCGATAAAATATACGACGGTGGTGACTCGAAGGCAGTCAGCGATTTCAACTTGCATATTAAGGATCGCGAGTTCATCGTCTTCGTCGGACCTTCAGGTTGCGGTAAATCGACGACGCTCCGCATGATCGCAGGACTCGAAGAAATCTCGAGTGGGGACTTCATCATCGACGGCAAGCGCATGAACGATGTCGCACCGAAAGACCGTGATATCGCGATGGTCTTCCAAAACTATGCGCTTTATCCGCACATGAGTGTGTATGACAACATGGCGTTCGGTTTGAAACTTCGCAAGTTCCCGAAAGATGAGATCGACCGTCGCGTGCAAGATGCGGCCCGTATCCTCGGACTTGAAGAATACCTTCAACGTAAGCCAAAAGCACTCTCGGGTGGTCAGCGTCAACGTGTCGCCATCGGCCGTGCCATTGTCCGTGATGCCAAAGTGTTCTTGATGGATGAGCCGCTCTCAAACTTGGATGCCAAGCTTCGCGTTCAAATGCGTAAAGAAATCATCCAATTGCACAACCGTCTCGACACGACGACGATTTACGTTACCCATGACCAAACGGAAGCGATGACACTCGCGACTCGTATCGTTATCATGAAAGACGGAATCATCCAACAAGTCGGTTCGCCGAAAGAAGTATATGAAAACCCGGATAACATCTTCGTAGCAGGCTTCATCGGATCACCTTCGATGAACTTCTTCCGCGGAAAATTGGCTGATGGGAAGTTCCTCGTCGGCGGTGAAGAAATCAACGTCCCTGAAGGCAAAATGAAAGGGCTTCGTGACCGCGGTTACGTCGGTAAAGAACTCGTGCTCGGAATCCGTCCAGAATCGATTCATGATGAGCCGATCTACATCGACTCGCCAACGACGCACACGTTCCGCACGCATATCGATGTCGCCGAGCTCATGGGCGCTGAGTCGTACTTGTACGCTGAACTCGGTGGCCACCAGTTCACAGCTCGCATCGATGGACGTTCAAGCATCCACATGGGTGACGATGTCACACTCGCACTCGATATGACGAAAGCTCACTTCTTCGACACGGAGACAGAACTCGTCATCCGTTAAACATTACGATAAGCTGAAGTGCCCCATATACACAGGGGCACTTCTTTTTTATTTCATACTATTTGATAGGCGCTTACACTGTGTGAATTGTTCATTTATATTCATCATAAGGAGTCTGTATTGCTTAGAAAGGAAACGGTTTATGAATTTTTTAAAGGATCGAGATGTTCTGCTAGTAACAATTCACCAAAAAGAAAAAGTTATAAAACCTCTCCTAGAAGGAGAATTTGGATGCAACATACATGTAAGCACACTCGACACTGATCAATTCGGAACATTTACACGGGAAATAAGTCGTCAGCAATCTCAATTCGAAACAGCACGAAAAAAAGTGACTATAGGTCTAAAACTGACAAGCCATCATGTCGGGGTAGCGAGTGAAGGTACCTTCGGATTTCATCCTCTCGCGCCCATTCCGTGGAATACTGAACTGGTATTACTGAAAGACGATGAATTAGAACTTGAATTACATGGTTATTATGAAGGACTCAACACAAATTTCAGCCAGGCAATTGTCAAAGACTACCCTTCCGCACTCCAGTTTGTTAATAAAGTTGGTTTCCCAGACCATCATGTGATTCTCCGATCAGATGATGAACATTCATCCATCGTGCTAAAAGACATTACCAGTGAACCACTTTTAAAAGAGGCTTTTAATTACTGCTTTAATAAGTCAACGAATCGACAAGTCTTTATCGAGACAGATATGCGAGCATACGCCAACCCGACTCGCATGAAAAACATTGAGCTTGCGACGATGCAACTAATCGAACAGGCAAACTCTTTATGCCCATCTTGTGGCGCCCCGGGCTTCCGTGTCGTTCGTAAAGTACCTGGTCGATTATGCGAACAATGTCATACTCCGACAAAACAAATAGTGCACCATGTCTATGCCTGCTCAACTTGTCAGTATCAACAAACAGAACATGTTGGAGACGTATATGCCTCTCCGAGATATTGTGATTTGTGTAATCCCTAATATAACAAATAAAAAAGTAGCTCTGATTTCTCCTTACGGGAAATCAGAGCTACTTTTTTACTTAACGGATTGCATACCGACGTTCGAGCCGATGCTGCCCTGCTTGGATGAGCGTCGACAAGATCCAATAGATCGAAGCCGAGAACAACAGGAGTGGCATGACGAGATACGTCGTTGCTGCGATTTGGTCGGACACGTACGTCAACTCCTGAACGGCGATGACCGAACCGAGCGACGTCGACTTGATGATGTCGATGACCGAGTTGGACACCGGCGGAATCGCACGCGACAGCGCCTGTGGGAAGATGATATCTTTGAAGCGCTTTGCACGTGGGATGCCGAGGGCGACACTCGCCTCGACTTGCCCTTGATCGACCGAATTGATGGCTGCGCGGAACGCTTCCGAGATATAGGCCGCGAAGTGAAGGCCTAAACCGAAGATGAGCGCCTGCATCCCGCTCAACTGGACGAAACCGGTCAAACCGACGTACAAGATGAGGAGTTGCAAGAGGAGCGGTGTGCCCCGGAAGAACGAGATATACGTACGGGTGAACAAACGAACGACCTTGACAGGGCTGCTGTGCAAGACAGCGATGATCAGACCGAGCACCAAGGCGAGGAGAATCGACAGGATACTGGCGATCAACGTCAATTGTACGGCTTCGATATAGGCCGAACGGTTCTCGATAACGGTCGTGATCAGTTCATTCATTGACTGATGTCCTCACCGAAGTACTTCTCACCGATTTCAGCCATCGTGCCGTCTTCTTGCATCTCAGCAATCGCCTCGTTCAAACCTTCGAGCACGTCTGAGTCTTGACGCGTCATGTAGCCCGCTTCACTCTTGTTGAAGACGTCACCGACCGCTTTCACGTCGTAACCTGTCTTCTCAAGCTCCGTCAAGATGAAGAGACGGTCGTTTAGTGCCGCGTCGAGACGGCCAACTTGAAGGTCTTGGAGCACTTGATTCGCCCCTTTATAGAACTTCACTTCAGCACCGGCTTCTTCAGCGAGCTGAGCATAAACCGAACCTTGTGTCGAACCGACGACTTTGCCGTCGAGGTCATCGATACCTTGAATGTCTTCGTTGTCTGAAGCGACGATGACTTGCGCACCTGATACCGCGTACGGAGTTGAGAACGCGTACTTCTCTTCACGTTCTGGCGTGATGCTCATTTGGTTGGCAATCATGTCGATGCGTTCCGCGTCGAGTGCCGGTACGAGTCCTTTGAAGTCCATCGGCTCGTATTCGACCGTGTAGCCGGCACGCTCTGCCGCTTCATTCAATACGTCGATGTCATACCCTGTGATCTCACCTTTGTCTTTATACGTGAATGGTGGGTATGTCGCTTCTGTACCGACCGTGATGACAGTTTCTTCTGACCCGCTGTCTGTCTCTGTGCCGCATGCTGCCAGTACTCCAAACGATGCTCCGATGGCAAGTACTGCTGTTAGTGATTTTTTCATGGTAATTTCCGCCTTCCTGATAATCCGTATATGATTACATGGTTATGAACAATACACTCATCATACTGAGGGGGGCATATCTTGTCAAACAAAAGACACCACCCTCGTCAGGGCGGTGCTTTCGATTAATCGATTGCTTTCGCTTGTTTCATGACATCGCGTTCAATCGCTTCCCGTTTCAATGTCGTCTTCTCCGCGCTATCGGCGTGAACACTGAAATAGAATTTAATTTTCGGCTCCGTCCCCGACGGGCGCAGGCAGAACCATGAACCGTCCTCGAAGATGAACTTGAGCACGTTCGATGACGGCAAGTCGATGGCTTCCGTCTCGCCTTGCTGCAGGTTCTTCGCGACTTGTTGCTTATAGTCTTCAAAGCGCACGACTTCGTACCCTCCGACTTCTTGCGGCGGATTGGCGCGGAACGCCTCCATCATCCGACCGATCTGTTCGAGACCGGCTTTCCCTTTTAGTGTCATCGATTGGAGCGACTCCTCATAGAAGCCATACTTTTCATAGACGGCTTGAAGGGCATCGTATAACGTGCGTCCGTGCTGTTTATGGAAGGCTGCCATCTCGGCGCCGAGCAAGCACGCCTGGACGGCATCCTTATCACGGCAGAAGTCTCCGATCAAATACCCGTAACTCTCTTCATAGCCGAACAAGAACTGATACTGACCCGACTCTTCATACTGCTTGATTTTCTCGCCGATGAATTTGAAACCGGTGAGCGTGTTCTCAAGGTGGACCCCATACGCCTTAGCGATGGCCGCCCCGAGTTCGGACGTGACAATCGTCTTCGCGACGAAACCGTTCGTCGGAAGCGTGCCCGTCTCCACTTTTTGAGACAAGATGTAGTCCATAAGGAGCGCACCGGTCTGGTTGCCGGTCAAGACGAACCATTCGCCGTTGCGGTCACGGACCGTGAAACCGACACGGTCGGCGTCCGGATCCGTCGCCATGAGCAAGTCGGCCCCGACGCGGTCGCCGTACTGCATCGCGAGCTCGAACGCGGCCCGTTCTTCCGGGTTCGGATAACTGACCGTCGGGAACGCCCCATCCGGTTCAGCCTGTTCGTCAACGATGGTGACGTGTTCGAAGCCGTACGCTTTCAACCCTTCCATGACCGGACGGCGCCCTGTCCCATGAAGCGGTGAATAGACGATTTTAAGCGGGTCGCCTTGGACGTCTGTATGGATTCGAATCGATTGGAGGGCTTCCATATAAGCCGCATCGACCGAGGCATCGACCGTGACGAGCGTTCCGTCTGCACGGAGTGGCGCTTCGTCTTTGACCTCAATCTTCAATTCATCTTCGATGGCGTTGACGTATGAGACGAGTTCATCGGCCTCGGCCGGCGGCAACTGTCCACCGTCGGCGCCATACACTTTAAATCCGTTATATTCCGGAGGATTATGACTTGCCGTAATGACGATGCCGCCGAAGGCGTTCAAATGACGGACGGCGAATGACAACTCTGGTGTCGCCCGCAAACTCGGGAATAAGTACGTTTTAATCCCGTTCGAGGCAAGCGTGCGTGCCGCTTCGAGCGCAAACTCTGGTGAGAAGTGACGTGAGTCGTGAGCGATGACGACACCGTGCCGTTTCGCTTCTTCCCCTGACGCGGCGATAAAGTCGGCAAAGCCTTGCGACGCCTTGCGGATCGTATAGACGTTCATTCGGTTCGCCCCTGGCCCGATTTCCCCGCGCATACCGCCCGTCCCGAATTCGAGCGTCTTATAGAAGGCATCCTCGAGTGATGTCTCGTCTTGCTCCATCTCCTCAAGTTCAGCGCGCAAGTGCGGTTCGAGCGCCTCGTGTTGTTTCCATCGGTCATATGTCTGTTGCCATGTCATGGTCAGTTCCCCTTTCGACATTCAAAAGTTCAATCGAAGTACTCGCCAATTTGTTCCATCTTGTATACGATGGGAGTAACGAAACTTCGAGGTGATACTATGTTTCCAACTATGCGTGCCCAAGAATTGAAACACATCGTCCATACGGACTCGATTCGCTTTATTGATTGTCGTTATTCATTAAACGACGCTTCATACGGAAAGTATGTGTATCGGCAAGGGCATCTCCCGAACGCCGTCTTCCTCGACTTGATGGAAGACCTGTCTGGGCCCGTGTCCGAACATGGTGGGCGTCACCCGCTACCATCAAAAGAAGCATGGACGGAGACGCTTCGCCGCATCGGGATTCAAAAGGATGACTTGATCATCATTTACGATGACGGGTTCCCGTATGCCGCCCGTGCTTGGTGGTTATTTAAGTGGGCCGGCCATGAGCGCGTCATCGTGCTCGAAGGCGGCATCCAATCCGGCATCACCTACTGCGGGGAGACGACGACGGACGTCCCGTCCTATCCCGCTTCCGACTACACACCCGTCTTCCAAGACGAGATGATTGCGACGCTTGCAGACGTACGCGCCGCTACAATCAGCGGTGGGTTATACGATTCACGAACGGCCGACCGTTACGATGGCAGCCACGAACCGATTGACCATAAAGCAGGACATATCCCGAACGCCGTCCTCTGCCCGTACACTGAAGCCGTCACCGACCTTGGCACACTTCAAGATTTTCATGACTTGAAAGAGCTGTATGCCAATGTCCTTGACGTCCCGAATCCCATCTTCTACTGCGGGAGCGGCGTCACCGCCTGCGTCAATATTTTGGCGTTACACGCCCTCGGTAAGGACGATGTGCGTCTATACCCCGGCTCTTACTCCGATTGGATTAGCTATCCAGAAAACACGGTCCACCCATAACGGGTGGATCGCTTTTTTATTTCACGCTCGTCGGTTTGATGTTCCAGACAGCGTTGGCGTATTCGGTAATCGTCCGATCACTCGAGAAGATTCCCGATTTGGCCGTGTTGACGATTGAACTCTCGGCCCAACGTGCCTTGTCGGCGAATACCTCGTCGACGCGACGCTGCGCCTGCATGTACGATGCGAAATCTTTCAAGACGAGGAAGTCATCGTTATAGACGAGTAACGAATCGAAGATGGCTTGGAATTGATATTCTCCGACCTTGTCGAATGACCCGTTGACGAGAGCATCGACGACGTTACGCACTTCTGTGTTCGCATGGTAGATGTCAGCCGCATGATAGCCACCGAACTTCTTATAGTTCATGACTTCTTGCGGTGTCAATCCGAAGATGAAGATATGGTCGTCGCCGACCGCATCGCGAATCTCGATATTGGCCCCGTCGAGCGTCCCAATCGTGAGCGCCCCGTTCATCATGAACTTCATGTTGCCGGTACCTGACGCCTCGTAGCTCGCCGTCGAGATCTGTTCACTCAAATCCGAACCTGGGAAGATTCGCTCCGCCATCGAGACACGGTAGTTTTCGAGGAAGACGACCTTGATAAAGCGGCTTGCCCGCTTATCATTGTTGATCATGGCCGCGAGCGCGTTAATGTAGCGGATGACTTCTTTCGCGTAATAGTAGCCCGGCGCCGCCTTTGCTCCGAAGATGAACGTCCGTGGCACCATCGTGAACGTCGGGTCTGCTTGAATCTTCTGATAAAGCGCGTGAATGTGCATCGCATCCATCAGTTGACGTTTATAGGCGTGGAGTCGCTTGACTTGAACGTCAAAAATCGAATCCGGGTCGACGGCGATTCCCGTCTCGGCTTGAATATAGCCAGCCAGGTCCAGTTTATTTTGTTGCTTCACGTCCATGATCTGTTCCTGGAAGCTCGCATCTTTCGACACGCTCATCAACTTCTCAAGATCGTTCGGATGTTCAATCCATGACGGACCAATCGCATCCGTAATCAAGTTCGAGAGACGTGGGTTCGACTTGAGGAGCCAGCGCCGATGCGTGATGCCGTTCGTTTTGTTGTTGAAACGAAGCGGAAACATCTCGTACAAATGACGCATCTCACGTTGTTTCAAGATATCGGTATGAATTCGTGCGACACCGTTCGTCGAATGTGAGCCGACGACTGCGAGGTTCGCCATATTGATGTGTTCGTTCGACACAATCGCAATCTCACCCATATGTGGTTCAAGATGTGGATAGTTGACGAGTACGTCTTTACAGAAACGACGGTTGATTTCCGTGATGATTTGATAGATACGCGGTAAGAGCCGCTCATACATCTCGACCGGCCACTTCTCAAGCGCCTCGGCGAGGAGTGTATGGTTCGTGAACGACATGACGCTCTTCGTCACACGCCACGCCTCATCCCAACCGTAACCATGGTCGTCCATCAAGATGCGCATGAGTTCTGGGATGGCCACAACCGGGTGCGTATCATTAATGTGGACGGCGTAATGATCGCCTAATTGCTTCAGCGATTTATTATGACGTAAGTAAGACGCGATCATTGACTGAACGCCCGCCGAAACGAAGAAATACTGTTGCTTCAAGCGCAACACTTTTCCTTCATATGTCGTGTCGTCCGGATATAGGAACTCAGAGATGGTCGCAATCGATTGTTTGTGTTTGAGCAGGTCTTTGTACGAACCTTTCGTCCGTTCCATGTACTCCTCGTCGTCAAACGGTGACTCGGCGTTCCAAAGACGGAGCGTATTGACGACTTCGTTTTTGTAGCCGATGATCGGCATGTCGTAAGGTACCGCTCGAACGACTTCATCCGGATGGTGAACGACGCGAAGCCGGTCCCCGATTTGCCGCATCTCGATCCAACCACCGAAATTGACGTCGACGGCTCGGTCGGCACGGCGCGTCTCCCACATGTTGCCGTCACGGAGCCAGTTGTCTGGTAACTCGACTTGATAGCCGTCGACGATCTTTTGTTTGAACAAGCCGTAACGGTAACGAATTCCGTTCCCGTGTCCCGGCAGGCTGAGCGCCGCGAGAGAATCGAGGAAGCACGCCGCCAAACGACCGAGCCCCCCGTTCCCAAGCCCCGGTTCCGGTTCAAATTCCGTGATATCTGTGAAGTTAAAGCCAAGTTCCTCTAAGCCCTCTTGTACGACTTCAAGGACGTCCATGCTGAGCAGGTTGTTGTACAGAAAACGGCCGAGCAAAAATTCAAGCGAGAAATAAATGACTTGTTTGCTCTGTTTTTCTTCTTGTTTGTCGCGGGTGTTAATCCATTTCGGGATTGCCTGCTCGCGCACCATCGTTGCCAACGTTTGATACACTTCCTGCTCGGTCCCTTCATCAAACGATTTTCCGTTTAATGCGACGAATCTCTCTTGAAACGAAGTGACGAAGCTCTGTTTATCTGTAAACATATGTGTGTAAAACTCCTTCCAGTCATGCGAATAGGTGATACAACTCACGGTATTGCTTCGCGGATTGTTTCCAGCTGAAGTCCGCGGTCATCGCTTGATGGACGAGGGCGTTCCAATTTTGATCGTCGTAGAAGACACGAATCGATTTCTCAATCGTCGCGAGCATCTCATGGGCGTTATAGTTCAAGAAACCAAAGCCCGTTCCCTCTTGTGTGTACTCATTATACGGTTTGACCGTGTCACGCAGTCCGCCTGTTTCCCGAACGATTGGGAGCGTCCCGTAACGCATCGAGATGAGCTGGCTTAGACCGCACGGCTCAAAACGTGACGGCATCAGGAATGCATCCGATCCGGCGTAAATCAAGTGGGCAAGTTCAATGTCAAAGCCGATGTACGATCCGACCTTGCCTGGATGCGTCGCCGTCATCTCGTGGACGATGCCCTCATATTCGGGTTGACCCGAGCCGAGGAACACGAACTGGCATTCCAAGTTTCCGAGTTCTTCACTCACCGCCTCAATCAAATCGAGCCCTTTTTGTTCGACGAGTCGACTGACAAAACCGATTAACATGACATCGTCACGCACTTCGAGACCAAAACGTTCTTGCAGGACGCGCTTGTTGACGGGCTTTCCTTCTCGGAACGTGTCGAGGTCGTACGTCTGAGCGATACGCTTGTCCGTGCTCGGGTCGTTCGTCGCCAAGTCCAAGCCGTTTAAGATGCCGCGCACGTCGACTGCTCGATGACGCAACGCACCGTCGAGTCCTTCGCCATAATACGGCTCCATGATTTCATCCCGATACGACGGGCTGACCGTCGTGATTTGATCAGAATGAACGATTCCGGCCTTCATGTAGTTGACGAGACCGTTATGTTGAATCCCTTCCGCCGTGAAGTGCTCCGGACCGAACTGTAACAGTTCGCCGAGGACCGCTTCCGGGAAGATGCCTTGATATTGCAGGTTATGGATGGTAAAGACGGTCCGGATACGTTGATACGCCTCGAGATGTTGGTAATGGATCCGTAAGAAGGCCGGGACGACGCCGGTCTGCCAATCATGGCAATGGAGCACGTCGGGCACGTCTTCCGCTTCGAGTTGCCCAATCATCTCAAGGACGGCTCGAGAGAAGAATGCGAACCGCTCGGCATCATCATAATGGCCGTAGAGCACGCCTTCCCGTTTGAAATAATACTCGTTATCGATAAAGTAGAACGTCACGCCATCATGCACAAGCTTCAAGACGGCGCCGAACTGCTTGCGCCATCCGACCGGTACGATCAAGTCGAATAGATATTCCATTTCATCTACATATTCTTGAGCAATCGTGCCATACTTCGGCATGATGACACTCACGTCTTCACCAAGGCCAGACACCGCTTGAGGGAGCGAGCCGATGACATCGGCAAGCCCCCCCGTTTTCATGAACGGTGCCGCTTCTGAAGCGACATACCATATTTTCATAATATCCCCCTTTAAACCGTTGTCCGTTTTCCGATGACGATTGGTTCATCGACCGTACCTCGAATGACTTGTCCTCGTTTGACGACCACTTCTTTATCTAAAATGGCGTTTTCGACGACAGCGCCCTCTTCGATGATCGACTTGGATAAAATGATTGAGTTTTTGACGCGGGCGTGTTCACTGACGACGACACCGCGGAAGAGGATACTGTTTTGAACTTCTCCGCTGATTTTACAACCGTTTGCGACGAGCGCCTCATTCACTTTCGACCCTTTCAAATAACGGGTCGGCGGCTCATGTTTGATTTTCGTATAGATGTGTGGAAAATCGTAAATGATTCCTTCCTGACGGAGTAAGCGCATACTTTCATTATAGTATGAAAGGACAGAATGAATCACCTGCATTTTGCCAGTATAGTGATATCCGTGTACGTGCAGACGATGAAGTTGCGGACGGATGACGCCGTCGAGCAAATCGTATTCGCCTCTTGATGTCGCTTCGTCGACGAGACGAAGGAACAAGTTTTTTGACATGATGATCGTTTCGGTATACGTATACTCATCGTCCGGGCTATATCCGCGCTCACCGATGCCAACGACGCGGTCGTTTTCACCGAGACGGATCGGGCGACAATAGCCGCATTTTTGTTCGTGTCCGGTGTACGCGAGCGTGATGTCCGCACCCATCGATTTATGATGTTCGAGCATGTCTTGGAAGTCGATTGTCGTCAACACGTTCGATCCCGTGATCACCACATACGGCTGCTTGCTACGTACAAAATGTTCGCGGTGCATCGAGAAGTTGGCCAAGTCGCCGAGGTAGGCTTCCCCGTCAGGCTTGAGCGCCGGCGGGAAAATGTGTAACCCACCTTGCGAGCGGTCCAAATCCCATTCTTTTCCCGAACCTAGGTGGTCCATGAGTGAGCGGTATTTATCGAGCGTGAAAATACCCACTTGGTTGATGCCTTGCGTGATCATATTCGTCAATGTAAAGTCAATTAGGCGATAGCGCCCAGAGAACGGGACAGCCGCTAAATTGCGATGCCCCGTAAATTCTGGAAACAAGCCCTCTTCGGTCCCTAAGTTGATGATTCCTAACAAATCATTCGTCAACAGTAACGCCTCCTTGCGTCGGTCTTTTTTTAAATCAAGCACGTTGTTTGAAGACTGTGCCGCTCTCAATGTTTTCATGTGGTTCAATGACAACAATCTCACCACCCGGCTCACCAACCGTCGCACCATCCTCAATGACGGCACAGCTTGCGACGATGGCTCTGTGAATCGTTACATCTTTTCCGATCCGTGCTCCCGGCATGATGACCGAGTCTTTGACGAGCGACCCTTCACCGACGCGCACATCATAGAACAAAACTGAATGTTGAACTTCGCCCTCAATCCGACAGCCTTCGTTGATGACCGACTGTTCGACGCAGGCATCTTTGCCGATGAACTGAGGTGTCTGGTTCGGGTTGACCGAGTAGATTTTAAAGTCAGGATCGTATAAATCGAACGGTGGATCTTCTTCGAGCAAGTCCATGTTGGCTTCCCAAAGCGATTGAATCGTCCCAACGTCTTTCCAGTAACCTTTGAATTTATACGCGAACACGTCTAAACCGTCGAGGAGCGTGTTCGGAATGATATTTTTGCCGAAGTCGAAACTTGATGTCTCGTCTTCTGCATCTTGAATCAAGTGCTCCCGTAACACTTTCCAGTTGAAGATATAAATCCCCATCGAGGCCAAGTTGCTCTTCGGTTTTTCCGGCTTCTCGTCAAACTCATTAATGCGAAGGTCATCGCTCGTGTTCAAAATTCCGAAGCGTGGTGCTTCGTCCCAAGGAACTTCCATGACCGAAATCGTGACATCCGCTTGTTTCTCTTTATGGAAATCGAGCATCTTCTCGTAATCCATCTTGTAAATGTGGTCCCCCGATAGGATCAACACGTACTCTGGATCATAATCATCGATATAGCTCAAGTTCCGATAAATGGCATTGGCCGTACCTTCATACCAGTTTTTCCCCGACTGCGCTTGGTATGGCGGTAAGATCGCCAAGCCACCATTGCGGCGGTCCAAGTCCCAGGCCGACCCGATGCCTAGGTAACGGTTCAACTCAAGCGGTTCATATTGTGTCAAGACGCCTACCGTCGTGATTCCCGAATTGGTACAGTTCGACAATGGGAAATCGATAATCCGGTACTTCCCTCCAAAGTTAACAGCAGGCTTCGCTGTCTTCCGTGTGAGAGGCCCAAGTCGTTTCCCTTCTCCTCCTGCGAGGAGCATCGCAACCATTTCTTGCTTCATAGTACAGCCTCCTAAATTCATAATATAAACATCTATTACCCTCTTTCTCTATTTCCTAATGTATTCCTGCCCAAATTATTATATGATAACGTTTACATTTTGAATTTTATTGAAAAATTGACGATATAATGAACAGAGAGAGAGGTGAGACGATGCGAGTGTGGATGGGGGCCCTATTTTTTGCCGGTTTGCTCGCCTCCGGTCTGACAATCAGCGGGGCGTTGAAAGAGGAAATCGAACAGACGAAGCAGATTTTGACGTGGGGTGAAAAGACGGTCGATGCGGCTCCGCTTGCTTCGAAACACGCCGTCACGTTGACGTATAAAGGCGGAACAGAACAACTGTATTTGAGCGGCCGACGGGATGATGTCTCTGTCGCCGGGTTGCCGGCACATATCCGCGAGGCAATCATGGTCATCGAAGATCGCAAGTTCAATGCCCACCCGGGATATGACCTTGGCGGGATTGCTCGGGCATTTATTCATAACACCAACGAATCGTCGTTACAGGGCGGAAGTACGATCACTCAACAGCTCGCTCGTAACGTGTATTTGACACATGAACGGACGTATGAGCGAAAAGTGAAAGAATTATTGCTCGCTCGTGCGCTCGAAAAACAATATAGCAAAAAAGAAATTATGACTGCCTATAGCAATGTCATCTTCTTTGGACATAATGTTTACGGGATTCAGGCGGCGGCCGAGACGTACTTCGCCCGTTCGCTTGAAGATTTGAACTGGAATCAAATCGCTTTCCTGTTGACCGTTCCGAATAATCCATCTTTATATGATCCGCTCGACCCATCAGCTTCATTTTACAAGCGAAAGGACCGAATCCTTACCCAGCTACGGGATGCGGATGTGATATCGAAACAAACGTACGAGACGCACCACGGCGTGAAGCTGAAGGCGACCTATCGTCAACACGTTGTACGGTATCCCGATTATATGGATACGGTTTTGAAAGAAGCGGTTCGACTCGTCCGCGCACGTTACGACCTCGATGACGACGCGGCCAGAGACTACTTGGCGACGAATCAAGCGACAATCGACACCTATTTGTCCGTCGCCCGTCAAAAGCAAGCTAAACAAGTGATGACGAAGCTGCCGAGCGGGCTAAACGGCGGATATGCAGAACTGACACCGAACGGTCGAATCGTCGCCCTCGTCGATTCGGAGATGACCCAAAGCGGCGAGTTCAACCGGGCCACACAAGCGTTCCGTCAACCCGGATCGGCCATCAAACCTGTCCTCGTCTTCGCACCATATATTGAAGAGACCGGTGCCAAACTCGATACAATCCTTGACGGCCGGCCGGTCTGTTATGGCACCTATTGTCCGACGAACAGCGGCAATCGTGTGCTCGGCGATGTGTCGTTACGTGACACGGTCGCCTACTCCTACAATACGCCGGCGCTCGCCGCCTTCACCGCGATTGATCAAGAGGCAGCGTATACGACGGCAGACATGATGTTCAGCCAATGGGACGTCGAGACCGACAACAGCCTGGCCAGTGCGCTCGGCGGCTTGACGCAAGGCGTCTCCCCGAAAGAACTCGCCGCGGCCTATACCCCGTTCTTGAATCAAGGGGTATATACGTCCGGGCAGACGATCAAACAGATTCGTTTCGAATCGGGGGCGCCGACACTCACGCCAAACGTGACGAAACAAGCCGTTTGGTCGAAAGCAACCGTTTCGACGATGCGCGAGGCATTGTCTTCCGTCACGACGTACGGGACCGGACGGTATGCCGGGCAAATCAAACGTCCTTACGTCGGCGGCAAGACCGGCACGACGAACTCGCATAAAGACATGTGGTATGTCGGCTTGACCGACGAAACGATTACGGCGATTTGGCTCGGTGCCGATACGCCGCGTCCGTTCCCGGAGCTCGCCAATCGGGCCTATCCTGCCATCATCTGGACAGAGGCACATCGCTAAAATAAGGTCAGGGACACGTGTCCCTGACCTTATTGCCGTCTTCGATAGGAGTGGCACGTGTAGCTTCCCCATGACTCAAACAATTCACTCTCATGAATCAGCTTCCACGGATTGAACATCGTCTGCCCGTTCTTGTTGAAGAAAAGCTGATCTCCAAGATAATACGATGCGTGCTGGACCCGGCCAGCCTCATCGACGAACGTGAGCACGTCACCTGCCTCCATCATCTCTGTCTCGATTTGTACATACCCCACCTGCCCGAGCGTCTGGAGGAACGTACCCGGATGGACCCATTGCGAAGCGATCCATTCCTCTTTCGTCACAGCGAACAGCGTCGCCGCCAGACAGTTACTTCCCGAGTTGACCGGGAACGTGTTGGCAAGGCGTCGTACGTGATCTGGACAGGTTGACGGGACGGGATGTACCGTCCAAGCGTCCCAGCCGTTTGCATACGTCAACGTCAGTCGGCGACGGGTGGCATCCGTCATCGCTTGCCAGACAGCTTGATGCAACACGAGGTGAGACGTGTCGCCCCACGCCACGATTGAAGACGATAACTGTTCGTCCGACATATCGCTGGTCGCCGGGAAGACAAGCCCCCGTCCAATCATGACTTGATAGACAAGTAGGTCATGTCTTACGTCGCGCGGTAATGTCTCAACCCAACCAGGCGACGCATGCAAGACAAAGGGCGCCGCGCGGTCGATGGTCCAAAACGTATAGGCATTGGCGACTCGGACGTCCCGGTAAGACGGGTGCACATCAAATTCTGCTCGCGGAATGATCAAGACCGATGCCTGTGTGCCTAGTTGCGTCACGAGATGTTCGTCCGCCATAAACAAGTCCATCGGTGAAAGGAGCGTTGCCTCCCATTCCCGGACCACCTCTTCACGCGGAGTGATTTGAACCGTCCCATCCACCCTCATAATATGATGTCTCCGACCGAGTTAAACAAGCGGAGCATGGCCCAAGCGAGACCACTCAAAAGAATCGCCCACATCATCGCTTGAATTAACAATAGACCGATGGCACGAAGCGTCGACATCAACTGGCTGACTTGCCATATGTAATAGAACAAATAAAGAACGAACGTGCCAAGCAATACCGCGACGACCGCGAGAAGCGAATTCAAAAACAAAAAGCTGATTCCCGAACCCACTAAGAAAATCGTCGCCCCTGGTTTCAACCGATGTAACGAGCTACCGTTCGTTTCACGCGCAAAGAAAGCGAATCCGAGTTGGTTGAACGTATCGGCTACGAGCTTGAAGGCGCTGAACAGCATGAAGTAGACGGTAAAAAACACGACGAGGACGAGCACTTTCGACTCTTGAACAGACAACAGGGCGATGATCTCGCTGTACACACCAATACGCGTCAGCCATTGAATCACATACTCGCTCGTGGCGATGGCGAGGGACATCGAGAATAAAATGATCCCAATCAACGGGGCATAGCTTAACAAGTATACGTTTGTTTTCATATCGGCTCCAATTTCACAAGAATTTCTCATATTCAGTGCAAATCTATTATCAAGTATATTATAATATTCGTAGTCACGGAGAACAAAAGGGGGATTTTCAGATGGGTTTGTTACTAATGGTCGGAATCAGCGTCGTCTTCCTCGCAGCTATCTTTACAGCTGGATACAACAGAAAACCTGAAGGTAATCAATAAGAGCCGAGATTCTCACGAATCCGGCTCTTTTTTATTTTAATCCAGCATATCCTTGTTGGCGGAGCGCCTCATAGACGATAATGGCTGCCGTATTCGAGACGTTGAGCGATCGAACGAGGTTCGATTGGGGTAAACGGATACAGCGGTCGAGGTTATCCTCGATCACTTCCATCGGCAACCCTTTCGTCTCACGCCCGAAGACGAAGAAATAGTCTTTCTCGATGTCAGATACATCAAGGTCACTCGGGTACTGTTCCCCATACTTGGTAATATAGAAGAACTCTCCGTCCGGGTGCTCGGCCCACAGTTCATCGAGCGAGTCGTGATAACGGACGTCGACGAACTGCCAATAGTCGAGACCTGCCCGCTTGAGCATCTTGTCATCCGTCGAAAAACCTAACGGACGAATCAAATGGAGCACCGAATTCGTCGCGGCACATGTACGCGAGACGTTACCTGTATTCGCCGGGATTTCTGGTTGGAACATTACTACATGAATTGCCATAATACACTCCTCACTTCACTTGTTCGAGATCAAGTAATCGTTGTTTTTGATGTAGACCGCCTGCGAAACCGGTCAGTTGTCCCCCGCTACCGACGACTCGGTGGCACGGAAAAATGACGGGCAACGGATTTCGGTTCAGCGCCTGACCGACCGCGCGCACCGCTTTTGGTCGACCGACCTGTTCGGCGATTTGTTTGTACGTCCTCGTCTCACCGAAAGGAATCGTTAAAAGGGCATCCCATACTTCTTGCTGAAAGACAGTTCCGTTCATCTCGATCCACTCACGGTCAGACGGTTGAAGTCCGTTCCGCTCCACGCGTTCAATCAGATCGGTCAGCCATGCCGGTGCCGAACCATCATCCGCTCCCGTCTCCGCAAAGTCTAACGCACATAGTTTCTCTTGTGCATTCAATTCATAGACTAACGTTCCCCATTTAGATGACACGGTCTTCACGGTCCCACTCCTCTCGGAATAATCGAATCTCTTCATGTACGAGCTCCGACGTCTCTGTCGCTTCGATTCGTTGATAAATCGTCTCGGCCTCAGGTCCGAGGATTGCACCGATCGCCCAGACCGCCGTCGCTCGCATGTCTTCCCGCTCATCTTGTCGGATGAAGCCTTCAAGCACAGGTACGGCCGATGGTTCCTGATAATGGGCCAATGCTAAAATCGCATTCCGCTGAATCGGCTTTTTCCCACGCCACGCGCCAGATAGATGACCAAACTTCGCTTTGAACTCCCGATTGCTCAAATTCAATAACGGGACGAGCAACGGTTTGACGATTTCTGCTTCCGGAAGCAGTTCCTCGTGATGACGCCAGTCTTTTTTCCGATTATACGGACAGACTTGTTGACACGTATCGCATCCATAGAGCCGCCCGCCGAGTTTCGAACGAAACTCGCGCGGCATGAGCGTCTTCATCTGCGTCAAATAAGCGATACAACGTTTGGCATCGAGCACACCTGGTTCGATAAGCGCCGTCGTTGGACAAGCCGTCATGCATTTCGTACACTCGCCACAGCCATCCTCAATCATTTCATCGGGAGGCAAATACGTGTCGAGAATCATCTCCCCTAAATAGAGATACGACCCTTTCTCCGGCGAGATGATCGAACAGTTTTTGCCGCTGAAGCCGATTCCGGCCCGCTCGGCCACCGCCCGGTCGACGAGTTCGCCCGTGTCGACCATCGAGCGCGTCCGGACGCCCGGGACGAGTTGTTCAATATACACCTGTAATTGCTCGAGCCTCGAGCCGACAGCGCGATGATAGTCGAGTCCCCACGATGCCCGGGCGAACAAACCGCGTCGCTCATCGGCCACACTCCGTGGCGCATCCTTCAATTTGCTCGGATACAAAATGGCGATGGCGATGATCGACTGGGCTTCTTCAAGCAACAGCGTCGGTGTCGTCCGCTTGTCCAAGTCAGGCTCTTCGAACCCCGACGCGAATCCTTTCTCTTGTTGCTTCACAAGGCGTTGCTTCATGACGATAAACGGGTCAGCGGTCGTCACTTTCAACTCGTCAATCCCGATTGTTGTCGCATACGCCACAATCTTTTGTTTAAGTGTCTCCGGATCCATCCCGTTCATCGAATCACCTCTTTCGTGTCTATTTTCGCATACAAAAAATCTCCCCGCCAGTCGGCAGAGAGATGATGAAGCGGGTGAAGAGAATCGAACTCTCGTCATCAGCTTGGAAGGCTGAGGTTTTACCATTAAACTACACCCGCATGGTTCAAATGAGTCAGCTGTAAAAGCGACTACAATCAATATACATCTATACCTTTCAGAAGTCAACACTTTTGAATAAATTTCTTTGATGGCTTATGAAATCTATATTTATCATGTATGAATACCTATAATTCCCTTAATCCTCTTCTTCAAACCATATCTTAATATAAAATAAACGTAGCGATATAAAAATATCCTGCCGACTGTGTCGGCAGGAATATCTATTACATTGACGATGTCTTTGGTTCCCGAAGTAAATGCTTAATATCACGGAACGTGACGAACGTCTTGTTTTTGGCATCGTACAGTTTATAGCGCAACGACTTCAAACTCGACCATAGACCGATTGTCGTCGCTTTTTGGAGCGGCGGTGTCGACGTATGGGCTTGCTCTAGGTTATAGTTCGGTACGCGTGGGCTTAAGTGATGCACGTGGTGGAAGCCAATGTTACCCGTCACCCACTGCAATACTTTCGGCAATTCGTAATACGAGCTCCCTTCAATTGCTGCTTTCACATAATCCCACTCGCTCTCGTCCTCGAAATACGAGTCTTCGAACGTATGCTGGACGTAGAACAACCAAATCCCGAGGACACCTGCCGTGAACATCGTCGTCCCTTGTACGATCAAGAACGCTTTCCAACCGACGAGCGCGATGACGAGCGCATAGAGTACGACGAGCGACAAGTTGATGAGATACGTGTTGTTGCGCTCTTTTTTACGTGCGTCTTTCCGGTTGAAGCGGCTCGTAATAAGAATCAAGAACAACGGTCCGAGACCGAACATGACGAGCGGGTTCCGATATAGACGATATTGGAGGCGTGTCCATTTCGAAGCTTCAACATATTCTTCGATTGTCATGACCCAAATATCACCGACTCCCCGTTTATCTAAATTCCCACTCGAAGCGTGGTGAATCGAATGCTCTCGTTTCCATTTCTCATACGGGAATAACGTCAAGATGCCCATGATCGTCCCGACGATGGCGTTCGCTTTCTTATTTTTGAAAAACGAGCCGTGCGTACAGTCGTGGAAAATGATGAACATTCGGACGACGAAGCCTGCTGCCACGATGGCGAGCGGGATGGTCAAGAAGACCGAAATTTGGAGCGCTTGATAAGCAAGGATCCAGGCAGCAAGAAACGGCAAGATCGTGTTGATCATCTGTCGGATGCTCTTCTTCACATCGGCCTTTTCAAACGGCGAGACGTGTTTCCGGAGCTGGGCGATTTTTTCTTTACTCATGTACAACTTCCTCCTCAATTACATACAGCGTTGACGACTACAAAGATGAAATATGAAACCAAATACATTATGAGATTGACGACGGCATCCGTCATCATAAGAATCAATTTGTCAAAAAATTAATACCAGGTAATTATATCACATCACAGATAATAAATCGTTCATTCTAGACGAGTAATTGAAGCAAATATTCATTCCTTTATAATAATTCCCATTAAAATTCCTTATATGGGATTAATGGTATTTGAAGTGTGTTAAAATCCAACTATGTAAAGATAGGAGGAAAAGATATTGTCTCAAAAACTGAAACAAGTATTTACCCCTAAGCGATTGATCATCATGACGAGCGTCCTTATCTTGCTCATCCCGGTCTTCTTTGTCAGCTATACGTTTTATAAAAATTTGAGTCAAGGTGTCGAGAATGAAGACCTTGATGACCACTATGCAAAACGCGTCAAAGAGCTTCAACTAGAAATATCTAAGGAAGACCCCTTGAACTTAAGAGGAAACTCTACCGCCAAAACTCGTGTTGAAGTAGACGTCTCCTTCAATGAGGAGAATCCTAGCCGAACCGAACTGATTAAAAACATGCACTTGATGACACATCAAAAAATATCGGCCCGATCCAAATGGGGAGCGATTCCGATGACCCCAGACAATATTCAACAGTCGGCTGACTATTTGGAGCTCTTAAAAACCAAATTCAAAATCGGAGACAGTATGCATGCGGAATTAAAAACGATGCTCGATCACTGGTCGCAAGGTGATTTTTCTCAATCTGACAAAGAACAGAATCGTTTGTTGCACTTCCTGCAAGCGAGCAGAGGGTTCTCTAACGGATTGGCGACTGAGAACGAAGAAGAACTCTTTATTCTGAATAACTTCGGACCCGATTACTTACATACTTTAGACGAAGCGACGTACACGTCATTTGAAGAATCATCTCCGTGATGGTTCTTTTTTTCATTGCGGCCAGCAACATTTTCATCTCTGACGGAGTCTTCACATCTTACATAAACACAAAAAAAGACCCTAGCCTCAGCTAGGATCTACGGATACCGGTGGTCGGAGTCGAACCGACACTCCAGAGGAACACGATTTTGAGTCGTGCGCGTCTACCAATTCCGCCACACCGGCATATTATGTTGGAGGCGCCAGTCGGAATCGAACCGACGATAGAGGAGTTGCAGTCCTCTGCCTTACCACTTGGCTATGGCGCCAAATTGAATGGAGCGGAAGACGGGATTCGAACCCGCGACCCCGACCTTGGCAAGGTCGTATTCTACCACTGAACTACTTCCGCATAATGGCTGGGCTGGAAGGGATCGAACCTACGCATGTCGGAATCAAAATCCGATGCCTTACCACTTGGCTACAGCCCAATAAAATGGGGCGACTGAAGGGAATTGAACCCTCGAATGCCGGAATCACAATCCGGTGCGTTAACCACTTCGCCACAATCGCCATAATTATATTAGAAAGCAGGGGCAGCAGGAATCGAACCCGCGCTGACGGTTTTGGAGACCGTAGTTCTACCGCTAAACTATGCCCCTAAGTGGTGGGGGGGGGCGGATTCGAACCGCCGAACCCGAGGGAGCGGATTTACAGTCCGCCGCGTTTAGCCACTTCGCTACCCCCCCACATGGTGGCTTTGGACGGAATCGAACCGCCGACACAAGGATTTTCAGTCCTTTGCTCTACCAACTGAGCTACAAAGCCATGTATGTAGTAATTCAATTAAAAAAATGGCGGTCCTGACGGGATTCGAACCCGCGATCTCCTGCGTGACAGGCAGGCATGTTAACCACTACACCACAGGACCACTGATAATTGCGGGGGCTGGATTTGAACCAACGACCTTCGGGTTATGAGCCCGACGAGCTACCAGACTGCTCCACCCCGCGACGATATAAACTTTAAATGGTGACCCGTACGGGATTCGAACCCGTGTTACCGCCGTGAAAGGGCGGTGTCTTAACCGCTTGACCAACGGGCCATACTTTTGATTGAAAAACTGGCGGAGAGCAAGGGATTCGAACCCTTGAGACGGTTTTGCCGCCTACACGAATTCCAATCGTGCTCCTTCGGCCACTCGGACAGCTCTCCAAAAAGAGAAAAGTGGCTCCGCAAGTAGGATTTGAACCTACGACCTACCGGTTAACAGCCGGTTGCTCTACCACTGAGCTATTGCGGAACGATCTTGCCTGGCAGCGTCCTATCCTCACAGGGGGAGACCCCCAACTACTTTCGGCGCTGAAGCGCTTAACTTCCGTGTTCGGCATGGGAACGGGTGTGGCCGCTTCGCTATCGCCACCAGACAAGTATTATATTAACATTATTTAGTCATAACGTCAATATGTTTTAAGAGATTGTTCTCTCAAAACTGAAGACTCATCAATTCACACAAACCATTAGACTAGATCAAAGCCTCGACCGATTAGTATCATTCAGCTCCACACGTCGCCGTGCTTCCACCCATGACCTATCTACCTCATCGTCTCTGAGGGGTCTTTCTTGATTGCTCAAAGGGAAATCTCA